>JAURUC010000001.1:0-147500 GCA_030803735.1 Actinopolyspora lacussalsi
CCCCGGCGGGCGAGGCGCTGCTGGAACCGGCACGGCAGGTGATGCGTGACTTCAGCACGGCCACCGACTCGGTGCGCAGGGTACTGGGACTCGCGGGCGGCAGGCTGGACATCGTCGCCCAGACCACTCTGGCCGTGGATCCGCTGGCCGATCTGGTCGGTTCGTTCCTGCGCGTGCATCCGAAGGTGGCCGTGCGCATCACGGATCCCGAGCTGGGATCCGATGTCACGGCCGCCGTACGGGCGGGCGAGTGCGAGCTCGGCATGGTCGACTCGACCGAGGAGACGGTGGACGATCTCGGCAGCATGGTGTTGCCGGGGCGGGAGTTCCTGGCAGTGCTGCCCGCTTCGGCCGATCCGGGACGTTCCGCGCTGACGCCCGCCGACCTCGCCGCGCTGGACTGGGTCAGCACTCCGAAGGGAACCGCCCCCCGCGAGGTCATCGAGAACACCGTGGGAACCCAGGGCAGCAGTCCGCACGTGGCGGTCGAGACCGCCCACCAGGCGATGATCGTGCCCAGCGTGCTGGCCGGAGCGGGGGCCACGCTGCTGCCCGCGTCGATGGCCCGGGAGGCCGCCGAGCGCGGCGCGGTGACCGTCTCGCTGCGGCCCCGGGTGATCCGGCGCGGGGTGCTCTTCTGGCGCCGGGGTCCGCTGTCGCCCTCGGCGGCGGAGTTCGTGAGCCTGGTGGAGGAACTCGTGCGACGTGGGCCGGGATACCGCTTCCGGGAGTAGTTGGCCTGGTGCGGGACGCGGACCAACGGCCCTCGTTCCTCGCGCACCGCGGAGCGGTACGGATCGTTCCCGCCTCGAAAGACGAGACGATTCGGTTCGGAATCGTCTCTTTCGGAAACCGAGAGGATCGATGAAATGAGGGTTTTTTCGAAACCTGTCTCGGTTGGCTCGGTGAAATCGTTGAATGGTGGGGAAGCGACTGTCGATTCTGATACGGAAGGATATTCTGGTAATTCTCGTCGTGTTTGTTCGTCGGTGGGCGACACCGGGAGCGGAAGGGAGGTTGTGCTCGATTATGCTCACATCGGATTCCGGGTCGGCAGTGCGGGAATCGGGAGTCCTGTCGGACTCGAACTCACTGCTCGCGCGGGGTGCTGTTGCTTCAGGGGCGTTGGAATCGCCCGCCTTGTCCGCATGTATCCAATCTTATAGATAGTGGTTTCCATGCAAACGTTAAAAACGAATCGGTCCGGGATCGGAGTCGTTTTCTTCGTCTCCGTCGCGCTCACGGCGCTGGTAGTCCTGTGGGGCGCGGTGGCGCCGAAGAACTTCGGGGCCGTCACCAATCGGCTTCTCGGCTACGTGGTCTCGGATCTGAGCTGGTTCTTCCTGCTCGCGGCGAACGTGTTCCTGGTATTCGTGATCTACCTGGCGCTGAGCAGGTACGGCAGGATCAAACTCGGGAAGAAGAACGACAGCCCCGATTTCGGTCGGCTGTCCTGGTTCGCCATGATGTTTCAGGCGGGCATGGGTCCCTCCATCATCTTCTGGGGCCTGGCCGAACCGCTGTCGCACTATGTCAACGTGCCGTTCGGTCTTGCCGAGCCCGGTTCGGATGAGGCCGCCGGGGTGGCAGTGCAGTACTCCTTTTTCCACTGGGCGTTGCACCCTTGGGCGATCTACGCCACCGTCGGCCTGGCCGTGGCTTACTTCACCCACCGCAAAGGTGAGAAGGCGCTGGTGAGCGCCATTTTCCGACCCTTGTTGGGCGACCGCGTCGACGGTCCGGTGGGAAAGACGATCGACATCCTGGCGGTACTGGCGGTCGTGTTCGGTATCGCCGTGGCCCTCGGGCAGGCCGGACTGCAGCTGACGGCGGGGCTCGGTCAGACGTTCGGGTTGCCCACTGTGATGCTGGTGCACCTCGTGGTCCTCGGCCTCACCACGGCGGCGTTCATGGTGTCGGCGACGACGCGGATCGAGCACGGCATCAAGTGGCTCGCCAACATCAGCATGCTCATCGCGCCGCTGCTGCTGGTCTTCTACTTCGTCGTCGGACCGACCGTCACACAGCTCAACGTCCTCACCGAAGGCATCGGTGACTACCTGTCCAACATAGTCCCGATGAGCTTCCGGCTGGACGCGTTCGATCCGAACACGGATTGGTTGGGGAGCTGGACCGTTTTCTACTGGTCCTGGTGGATCGCCTGGGCCCCGTACGTGGGAATGTTCATGGCGCGAATCTCCCGCGGACGAAGCATCCGCGAGTTCGTCGGGGCAACCGTCCTCGGCCCCAGTGTCGTCAGCATAATCTGGATCGCCGTGTTCGGTGGAGCGGCGCTGCGGCTGGCTCGCGACGGGCAGGCCTCCGCCATCGCCGAGACCGTGGCCCAGAGCCCGGCCGCGGGGATGTTCGTCTTCATCCAGCAGTACCCACTACCCATTCTCCTGTCGATCATCACGCTGGTGGTGCTGTGGGTGTTCTTCGTCGCCAGTGCCGACTCCGGCACCGTGGTGTTGGGTGAACTCTCCACAGGCGGCTCCCCGAACCCCAGGGTCTGGGTTCGAGTTCTCTGGGGACTCCTGCTGGCGGGTGTCGCGGCGGTCCTGCTGGTCTCCGGTGGCCTCGGTGCGCTGCAGAAGGCCTCGGTGCTCACCGGGACACCGTTCGCGATCCTCCTGATCGGAATCTGCGTGTCCTTCTACAAGACCCTGTCCAGGGAGCACGTTCCTCCCGCGGTGGAACCCTCGTACAGCCGAGCTACCGAGTCCGGGGGCAGCGACTCCGAGGGCAGCGACTCCGGGGGCAGGAGGATCGGACGCGAGGAACATTCCGACGAGCGAGTGCACCTTCCGTGACCGCCACGGGTGATCACGGCTACCCGGATGTTCGGATCCGGTGCCGGTGTAGCTGGAACGGTTCGTCACCTCGGTAACCGTGTATTTCGGACCAGGGTCACCGTGCTCGGATTGGTGGCGTGTGTGCTGTGGGCCGAGGAGACAGCGGGCAGGTCGTCGGCAGCGGCCGGCGTGTGCATTTCCCTCCCCGCGGCTCCGACGCATGGGTCACCACGCCGAGTCGGTCGCCACGTGGCCCTCGGCGCTTCGCGCCGTTGTGGACGCTCCTCCCGCAGGCCGCGGGAGGAGCGTCCTTTTCCCGGCACGCCGTTTCCGGAACCTGGGTTCAACCCTGGTGGGTTTCCAGGAACGAGTAGACGTCGGCCTCGTCCACCCCGGGGAAGGTGTCGGAGGGCAGCGCCGACAGCACGTGGGAGTGCGCCCGGGCCGACGGCCAGACCATGCCCTGCCACCGATTGGCCAGTTCCGCGGGCGGGCGTTGGCAGCACTCGCCGTTCGGGCAGCCCGACTTGGAGTGGTTCGTGGTCTCACGACCCCGGAACCACCGGGACTCGGTGTAGGGAACGCCGAGCGTGATGGCGAAGTCGCGTCCCCTGCTCGGATCGACGTGCGCCACACACCAGTGGGTGGCACCGGGTTTGTCGGTGTACTGGTAGTGGGTGGAGTAGCGGTCCGCGGAGGCGAACACCTGCCGCCCGGCCCAGTACCGACACATCCGCTGCCCCTCGATCGCCCCGGTGGGGTCGGCGGGGAACTCCAGCCCGTCGTTGGCGTATGCCTTGTAGATGATCCCGGTCTCGTCGTTGCGCACGAAGTGGCAGACCAGATCCAGGTACTGCGTGGCGAGGTTGGTGAACCGGTGGGCGGCCATCTCGTAGGAGACCGAGAACACGTCACGCAGGTCCTCCACGGCCAGATCCCGGTCCGCTTTGGCCTGGCGCAGGTAGCTCACCGCGGCGCTCTCGGGGATCAGCACGGCGGCGGCGAAGTAGTTCGCCTCCACGCGCTGCCGCAGGAAGTCGGCGAAGTCGCGTGGCTGGCGGTGTCCCAGGTTCAGGTGCCCGAGGGTCTGCAGCAGGATCGTGCGGGGGCTGTGCATCCCCAGCGACTCGCGTCGCAGGAAGATCCGGTTGTGCCGCAGGTCGGTCACCGACCGCACCGAACGGGGCAGGTCGGTGACGAAGCGAAGCCCGTACCCGAGATGCGTGGCGATCGACTGGATCAGCCCTTCGGACAGCGGCCCCCCGTGGTAACCGACGCCCCGCAGGATCTCGCCCGCCGATTTCTCGATCTCGGGGAAGTAGTTGCCGTGTTCGCGCATCATGCCGCGCAGCTCCGCGTTGGCGGCCCGGGCCTCCTCGGGTGTGGCCACCCGCTTCGTCTCCCTGCGCCGTAGCTCCTCGTAGAGCGCCAACACGTGTTCCAACGCCTCGGTGGGGACCCGCTTGCCGATCTTCAGCGGTGGCACGTCCAGCTGTTGGTAGAGCGGGTCCAGCTGTGCCTGCTCCACGGCTATCTCCAGCTCGGCACGCCGGTTCGGCGGCTTCTTGGACATCAGCTCGTCCACCGAGCTGTTCAACGCCACGGCCAGCGAGCGCAGCAGCGACAGCTTCGGTTCGCGGTGCCCGTTCTCCAGCAGCGAGAGCTGCGAAGGTGCCCGATCGACCCGTTGTCCCAGTTCGGAGAGGGTCAACCCGGCCGCCTTGCGCATGTGGCGCAGTCGCTGCCCGAAGACGAGCAGGTCCTGCTCGTTGGAAAAAGTGCCGCGTTCTTCCGTCGACTCAGCCGTAAACTCCGACATGCAGTTCACTCTAGCAGAAAAAATACAAAATTTTGTCCGGATTGGGGCTCGTTTTTTCTTGGTCGAGTACCAACACTGGGATCAACAGGCCGCAAGCGATCGGAAGGTGAAAAGCCATGAGCCCTCAGCCCGGTACCCGTGAACAGGCCCTGCAGGCCGCCAAGGACCTGCAGCGCGACTGGGAGACCAACCCCCGTTGGAAGGGCGTCGAGCGCACCTACTCCGCTGGTGACGTCATCCGACTCCGTGGCTCGGTGCAGGAGGACAACACCCTGGCCAGGCTGGGCGCCGAACGGCTCTGGAACCTGCTGCACGACAACGACTACATCCACGCGCTCGGTGCGCTGACCGGCAACCAGGCCGTCCAGCAGGTCCGCGCCGGACTGCAGGCCATCTACCTCTCGGGTTGGCAGGTCGCCGCCGACGCGAACCTCGCCGGTGAGACCTACCCGGACCAGAGCCTGTACCCGGCCAACTCGGTCCCGCAGGTGGTTCGGCGGATCAACAACGCGCTCAAGCGCGCCGACCAGGTCGCCTGGGCCGAGGCGCTGGACGCCGAGGCCACCGAGGTCGAGCAGGAGGACCGGCACTGGCTGGCCCCGATCGTCGCCGACGCCGAGGCCGGGTTCGGTGGTGTGCTCAACGCCTACGAGCTGATGAAGGGCATGATCCAGGCGGGCGCCGCCGGTGTGCACTGGGAGGACCAGCTCGCTTCCGAGAAGAAGTGCGGCCACCTCGGTGGCAAGGTGCTCATCCCCACCAGCCAGCACGTCAAGACCCTCAACTCCGCCCGGCTGGCCGCCGACGTCGCCGGGGTTCCCTCCCTCGTGGTCGCCCGCACCGACGCGCAGGCAGCCACCCTGTTGACCAGCGACGTCGACGAGCGTGACCAGAAGTACGTCACCGGCGAGCGCACCTCGGAGGGCTTCTACAAGGTCAACAACGGCATCGAGCCCTGCATCGACCGCGGGCTGGCCTACGCGCCGTACTCCGACCTGATCTGGATGGAGACCTCCACACCGGACCTGGACGTGGCCAAGCGGTTCGCCGAGTCCATCAAGGCCCAGTACCCCGACAAGATGCTGGCCTACAACTGCTCGCCGTCGTTCAACTGGCGCAAGAACCTCGACGACAGCACCATCGCCAAGTTCCAGCGTGAGCTCGGCCAGATGGGTTACAAGTTCCAGTTCATCACGCTGGCCGGTTTCCACGCGCTGAACTACAGCATGTTCGACCTGGCGAAGAACTACGCCTCGGAGGACATGACGGCCTACGTCGACCTGCAGGACAGGGAGTTCGCCGCGGAGAAGGACGGCTACACGGCCACCAAGCACCAGCGCGAGGCCGGAACCGGCTACTTCGACCAGATCAGCATGGCGGTCAACCCGGACTCCTCGACCACCGCGCTGGCCGGGTCCACCGAGACCGCGCAGTTCTGAGGGAGCCCTACCGGGCCGGTCGTCGGCTGGTTTCCCGAACCTTCCGGCCACCGCTCGGGCAGGCCCGACGTCGGGTGGCTGTGCCGCGGCCCGTGGTGAGCCGCGGTACGGCACGAGACCCCTTCCGCCGCGACCCGGTGAGGCGCCTTCCGGTTCTCGCGGCGGAGGGCGACGACAGTGAGCGCCGTACTCCTGCGGCGGCGTTCACCAAGACGCACCAGCGGCCCTGTGGCGGGGTGTGATGATCGCGATGGTGCGAGTGGGCGGGAACCCGGATCGGTGGGTTCCCGCCCATGCTTGTGTGTCGGGCCCGTCGCGGTGCCCGCCGGCATCGGGTGGAGCCGGATACGCTCCGCGCTCCGTGCCCGACAGTCGGATCGCCGAGCGACGGTTGTCTCCCGCATCCCGAGTTGTTTTCGAATTCCGTTCGATCGGGAGTCGTGCGACGCATAGGCTGGCCCCGTGAGTCGCGTGAACGAGGTCAACCTCGCAGCCACCGCCAGCACGGGGGAGTGGACGGGACGGATCGGTGCCAGCGGGATCGACAAGCGACCGGTACGAAGGCCGGTGCGGGTCGACGTCTCGGGGGTCGAGGGGGACACGGTCTGCGACACCGACAACCACGGCCGCTGGTTCCAGGCCGTCTACGCCTACGACATCGAGGACCTGCGGTACTGGTCCGGCGAGACCGGGCGGGAACTGCGACCGGGCAATGTCGGGGAGAACCTGACCCTGGAAGGCTGCGACTGCGGCAACGCGGTGATCGGGGAGCGCTGGCGGATCGGTACGACCGTGCTGCGCGTGACCGGACCGCGGACTCCCTGCAGGGTTTTCGCGGGCTTCTGGGACGTGCCGGGGCTGATCAAGCGGTTCACCGACTACGGCAGACCCGGAGCCTATCTGGCGGTGGAGCGGCCCGGTGAGATCACGGCGGGTGATGCCCGCGAGGTGCTGCACCGACCGGAGCACGGTGTGACCGTCGCCGAGCTCTTCGCCTTCCGGATGGGGCGCGCGACGCCCGAACTGGCCGAACACGTGGTGGCGGCCGAGCCCGATCTGCCCGAGTACTGGGCGGCGAAGGTTCGTTAGAGGTTTCCGCCGCTTGCGGTTAGCTGTGCTGGTGCGTGGCTCAGATGTCGAGTGTGCGGGCGAGTGCTCGCCGCACCTCCGAGAGTTCCTCCTCGGTGGGGGCCAGTTCCGGAGCGAACCGTCGGAGATTCCGCGCGGCCACGGTGTGTACCCGCTCGGTGGCGACCCAGCTGTCGGCGGCCGCCACGTGGACGCGCTGCGACCGCTCGCTCCGTTCCTCGCCGGTCAGCGGCAGTGCGTTGACCAGCGCGCTGTTGGTCAATTCCAGGTGGAAACGCGACGAGACCACGAGAACCGGGCACTGCCCGGCCTGTTCCTCGTCGTGCACCGGATCGAGATCGACGATCCAGACGTCACCGGGACTGATCGGTTGGGCGGTCACGTGAACTCCCGGATCTCCTTGCTCGGCAAGGTGGCGAACGGTTCGTGAATCGGCTCCACCGCCGGATCCTCCCCCGCTGCCGCTGCTCGCGTGTCGGCGGGGTGCCGCCGGTGCACGTGGCGAAGTGTGCGGACTATGTGCCGCGCTTCCTTCCGGTTCGGCCGTTGACCTCACACAATCGTGTTGTGACGCAGCACACCCTGTTGTGATGTGTTGCATTGGGGCAATGATTGGAATACCAAAAGTTTGGCTTCCAAGCGCATAGCGGGAGTCGGCGACCGGTGCGAGGGAAGGGTGCGTAGCGGAATGACCACCGAGCTGGAGCACTTCATCGACGGCAAGCGCGTCGCCGGGACCTCCGGTAACCACGACGACGTGTTCGATCCGAACACCGGAGGCGTGCAGGCCAGGGTGCCGCTGGCCTCCCCCGGAGAGGTCGACGCCGCCGTGCGCGGCGCCGCCGAGGCGCAACGCGAGTGGGCGAACTGGAATCCCCAGCGCCGGGCACGCGTGCTGATGCGGTTCCTCGAACTGTGTCGCGAGGAGATGGATTCGCTGGCGCGGCTGCTGGCCTCCGAACACGGCAAGACGGTGCCCGACGCCAAGGGCGACGTGCAGCGCGGCCTGGAGGTCGTCGAGTTCGCCACGGGCATTCCCCACCTGCTCAAGGGGGAGTACACCGAGGGCGCGGGCGCGGGCATCGACGTCTACTCGATGCGCCAGCCACTGGGCGTGGCCGTGGGGATAACCCCCTTCAACTTCCCGGCGATGATCCCGCTGTGGAAGGCCGCCCCGGCCATCGCCTGCGGCAACTCCTTCGTGCTCAAGCCCTCCGAGCGCGACCCCTCGGTGCCGCTGCGGCTCGCCGAGCTGTTCGTCGAGGCGGGGCTGCCACCCGGCGTGTTCAACGTGGTCAACGGCGACAAGACCGCGGTGGACGCGCTGCTGACCCATCAGGACGTGGCCGCGGTCGGCTTCGTCGGATCCTCCGACATAGCCGAGTACATCCACTCCACGGCCACCGCCCACGGCAAGCGGGCGCAGTGCTTCGGCGGCGCGAAGAACCACATGATCATCATGCCCGACGCCGACCTCGACCAGGCGGTGGAAGCCCTGGTCGGTGCCGGGTACGGCTCCGCGGGGGAGCGCTGCATGGCCATCTCCGTGGCCGTTCCCGTCGGACGACCCACGGCCGAGGCGCTGGTGGAAAAGCTCACCGAACGAGTCAACGGACTCCGGATCGGCACCAGCTTCGACGACTCCGCCGACTTCGGCCCGCTGGTGACGGCCGCCGCCAAGCAGCGGGTCGACGACTACATCGGCCTCGGCGTCGAGGAGGGCGCGGACCTGCTGGTCGACGGCCGCGGTTTCCGGATGCCCGAACACGAGAACGGCTTCTTCACCGGTGCCTCGCTGTTCGACAACGTCACCTCGGACATGCGGATCTACAACGAGGAGATCTTCGGCCCCGTGCTCTCGGTGGTCCGCGCCGCCGACTATGAGGAGGCGCTGCGGCTGCCCAGCCAACACCAGTACGGCAACGGTGTCGCCATCTTCACCAGGGACGGCGACGCCGCACGCGAGTTCGCGGGCAGGGTGGACACCGGCATGGTCGGTATCAACGTGCCGATCCCGGTGCCGATCGCCTACCACACCTTCGGCGGCTGGAAGCGTTCCGGATTCGGCGATCTCAACCAGCACGGCCCCGACTCCATCCGGTTCTACACCAGGACCAAGACCGTGACCTCGCGCTGGCCCTCCGGTCGGAAGGAGGAGGCCAGCTTCACGATCCCGACCATGCACTGAGCCGCTCCGCCGGTGAGCCGGTGGGCAGTCCGCCGCGCCATCGTGCGGACCGGTCCACACCGCCGGTGGTGACCCCACCGGCGGTGTGACCACCACGGACCGCGAACCGGTGGTGCCGTCATCGCGAGAGGCCCGACGCCGCGATCCGGCGTCCCCGATCGAGCAGGAGTCCCACATGACCGCTTCCGTGATCGCCTCCGAAACACCGCGATCCCCGTTCGCGCTCACCGACGACCAGCGTGCGCTCAAGGAGACGGCGGGCGAGTTCGCCGCGGAACGCATCGCTCCCAACGCGCTGCGGTGGGACCGGGAGAAACACTTCCCCGTGGACGTGCTGGCCGAGGCGGGCGAACTCGGCATGGGTGGGATCTACGTCGACGAGCAGTACGGCGGCACCGGGCTCAGCCGGTTCGACGCCGCCCTCGTGTTCGAGGAGCTGGCCACCGGCTGTCCCACCATCGCGGCCTACATCTCGATACACAACATGGTCGCCTGGATGATCGACGCGTTCGGCGACCAGCGGCAACGCGAACAGTGGCTGCCCGAGCTGTGCGCCATGCGGAGTCTGGGCAGTTACTGCCTCACCGAACCCGACGCCGGTTCGGACGCGGCCGCGCTGCGCACCAGGGCGGTTCGCGAGGGCGACGAGTACGTGGTCAACGGGGTCAAGCAGTTCATCTCCGGAAGCGGTTACTCCGGCGTCTACGTGGTGATGGTCCGCACCGGCGAGCCCGGGCCCGGCGGTATCTCCGCCCTCGTCGTCGACGGTGCCAGCGAGGGCATCTCGTTCGGCCCCGAAGAGGACAAGATGGGCTGGAACGCCCAACCCACCCGCCAGGTCGTGTTCACCGACGTGCGGGTTCCGGTGCGCAACCGGCTCGGCGAGGAGGGCATCGGCTTCCGCATCGCCATGTCCGGACTGGACGGCGGCAGGCTCAACATCGGTGCCTGCTCGCTCGGCGGGGCTCGCGCCGCACTGGAACGCGGCCAGGCCTACGTCGGGCAGCGCTCCGCCTTCGGAAGCAGGATCGGCGATTTCCAGGCGCTCCGGTTCAAGCTGGCCGACATGGCCACCGAACTGGAGGCCGCCCGCACCCTGCTGTGGCGCGCCGCCGCCGCGCTGGACGCCAAGGACCCCGAGGCGACAAAACTCTGCGCCATGGCCAAGCGGCTCGCCACCGACAGCGGATTCAACGTGGCCAACGAAGCCCTTCAGCTCCACGGGGGTTACGGATACCTTGCCGAGTACGGCATGGAGAAGATCGTTCGCGACCTGCGGGTGCATCAGATCCTGGAGGGCACGAACGAGATCATGCGATTGATCATTTCCCGTGGAATGTTGGAGTCGGACCAATGACAACTCACGCCGCCGAACAGCAGCAGGTGCTGCTCGACGTGCAGGGATCCCTCGGCCGGATCACTCTCAACCGGCCGAAGGCCCTCAACTCGCTGACCATGGAGATGGTCACCTCGGTACTGGACGCGCTGGAGGAGTGGCGCGCCGACGACCGGGTGCGCACGGTGCTCATCGAGGGAGCCGGAGACCGCGGACTGTGCGCGGGCGGGGACATCCGCGCCATGTACGACGCGGTTAAGGCGGGCGAGCCCGAACGGACCGAGGAGTTCTGGGCAGCCGAGTACCGGATGAACGCCGCGCTGTCGCACTACCCCAAGCCGGTCGTCGGCATCATGGACGGCATCTGCATGGGCGGCGGAGTCGGCATCTCGGCACACGGTTCGCACCGCGTGGTCACCGAGCGCTCCAAGGTCGGCATGCCCGAGGTCGGCATCGGCTTCGCCCCGGACGTCGGCGGCACCTATCTGCTCTCCCGCGCCCCCGGGCAGCTCGGCACCCACATGGCGCTGACCGGAGCTCCCGTCAGCGGCGCGGACGCGATCCACTGCGGGCTGGCCGACCACTACGTCGACAGTTCCGAACTCGACGAACTGGTCAACGCCCTCACCGAGGGAGACGCCTCGGCCGTGCTGGACAAGTACGCCACAGCGGCTCCCGACTCCGGACTGCGCGCCGCCGCGAGCTGGATCGACGAGGTCTACGCGGCCGAGTCCGTGGCGGGAATCCTGACCGAGCTCCGGTCCCGGAGCGAGCCGGAGGCCAGCGAAGCGGCCGAGACCATCGCCACGAAGTCGCCCACCTCGCTGAAGGTGACGCTGCGCGCGCTGCGGTCGGCCGCGCGGCTGAACTCCCTGGAGGAAGTGCTCGACCAGGAGTACCGCGTCTCGCTGGCCTGCGTGCACCGCGGCGACTTCCTAGAGGGCGTGCGCGCCACCCTCGTGGACAAGGACCGCTCCCCGGCCTGGTCCCCGGCCCAGCTGGAGGACGTGGGCGAGGAGCACGTCGCGGCGTTCTTCCGCACTCCCACCAACGGGGATCTCGGTCTGTCCGACTGATCTCCCCGCACCCCGGTTTTCGTGACAGTGTCGGATCGCGAGAAAGGTAATCGACCATGGCAGTCATCGGATTCATCGGGTTGGGGCACATGGGCGGCCCGATGTCGACGAACCTGGTCAACGCCGGTCACACCGTGCGGGGTTTCGACCTGATGCCGGAAGTGATCGAGCGCGCGGCGGCGAACGGGGTGACCACGGTCGACTCGGCGGCCGAGGTGGTTACCGGCGCCGACGCCGTGATCACGATGTTGCCGGGGGGCAAGCAGCTGCTGGACTGCTACGACGGGATGGTGGGCTCGGTCGCGCCGGGCACGCTGCTGGTCGACTCCTCCACCGTGGACGTGGCCGACTCGCGCAGGGCGCACGAGCTGGCCGCGGCCGCGGGGCTGGACGCGATCGACGCCCCGGTCTCCGGCGGCACGGCCGGTGCCGAGGCGGGCACGTTGACGTTCATGGTCGGTGGCTCCGAACGGGCCTACCAGGCCGCGCAGCCCTTCCTGGAACCCATGGCGCGGAAGGTGATCCACTGCGGTGGCGACGGCAACGGCCAGGTCACCAAGATGTGCAACAACCTCATGCTGGCGGCGGCCATGCTCGGCACGGCCGAAGCGTTCGTGCTGGGGGAGAAACTCGGACTCCCGCACCAGGCGCTCTACGACGTGACCTCCGTGTCCACCGGACAGAGCTGGTCGCTGACCACCAACTGCCCCGTGCCGGGCATGGTGGAGACCAGCAGGGCGAATCATGATTACGAGCCGGGCTTCGCGGCATCGCTGATGCTCAAGGACCTCAACCTCGCCGTTTCGGCGGCCGAGCAGAGCGGCACCGACACCGAGGTGGGGCGGTTGGCCGCGCGGATCTACGACCGGTTCAACTCGGAGGGCGGCGGGGGTTACGACTTCAGCGCCGTGATCGAGTCCATCCGGCGCCACTCCGAAAGCTAGCTTTGGCCCTCACGGGGTTAGCGGTTCGGCCCGCATAGCGGTGCGGGTGGCGGAACCTCTCGTGCGGCTCTCGCTGCGGGTGCCCCGACATCGGGTAGCGACCTACACAACGTCGGGGCCTTCCTCGCGAGAGCCGTACGGGAGAACCCGCGGCGGTGCCGGTGGCGGGAGTGGCCGGAGCTCGGCCTGCGGGAGTGGTCGGAGTGCGGCTTGCGAGGGTGGTCGTGGTTCGGCCTGCGGGAGTGGTGGGAGTTCGGCGCGGGTGTGAGGGGCGAGCGTCTGGTCGGAATCGACGCGACCGAGTACGGCAGCCGATTCACGTCCGATCCAGGAGTACCCGGCTGGACCGGTCCAGTGAGTCCCGGTGCCGCGGGCCGTTCCGTCGCCCGGGGTGCCCGGCGCACGCTGGACCCACCCCGGGAGTACGCTGACGGTCCGTGATGGGCGAGCTGGTCGCGTTGTGGGACGGGGTCGAGTCGTGGCTCGTGCTGCTTCCCTACCCGTTCCAGGTGGCACTGGTACTGGTGGTTCTCGTGCCGCTGTGCTGGTTGGTGGCGCGACTCGTCGACCGCATCGTCGACGAGATCTCGGCCAAGGCGAGCAGGATTCGCGACGCCGAACCTCCGTTGCGCAGCAAGGAGAGCTACGAGCGCCACGCGGGCGCTGAGACGAGTTCGAACCGTGACGGCTCCGAACGGGAGCGGCACGGTGTTTCGTGATCACGTGTCGTTCCGGGGGAGGCGTGGATGAGTTCGCGCGCTCGGATCACCGGCACCCTGGTGCTGTTGCTCGCGCTGGTCGTTCTCGGCTGGTTGGGCCAGTACGTCGACGGAATGTGAGCGTCGTGAACTCCAGGCACCGATCCGGCAGGATTGAATCGCACGGTTGATGATGATGAATGCGGTAGGCTTCCTGAAGCGACACGCCAGGAAGGACACATCAGTGGTCGAGCCCGCCCCGCTGCCCGTCGTGGGCACCACCGCACAGGCGGTCGAGCAGGTCCGTTCGACGGGAGCCTGTCCCCATGTGGTCGACGGCAGTGAGCTGGTCAACAAGCGCATGATGCTGTGCGCGATCGCCGCCCAGCTCTCGTTCCCGGAATGGGCCGGACGCAATCTCGACGCGCTCTACGACTGCCTGATCGACCTGTCCTGGCTCCCGAGCGGGGAGCACGTGTTGATCTGGTCCGGTCACCGGGTGCTGGCCGAGCACGACCCCAAGGCGTACCGCGGTATCGGTTCGGTGCTGGTGGCGGCGGCGCAGGAGTCCGGCGAACGAGTGTTCCGCGCCGTCTGCACTACGGACTGACCGGTTCCTCGGCTCCGGCTGCGTGGGTGCTCAGTTGGCGGAACCTCGCGCACGGCTCTCACTGCGGGAGGCCCGACATCGGGTAGCGACCTACACAGCGTCGGGCCTTCCTCGCGAGAGCCGCACGGGAGAACCCGCGGCGGTGCCGACTGCGTGAGTGGTGATTCGGCGCTCGCGCGGCGAAGCACGTCATCTCAGGGGCCTGACACTTTGAGTGGAGAGCTTCGCTGTGCAGCCGTGAACCGGTAAACGGACGAGGATGTGCGGAATACCGAGGACGCCGCTCCCTTCGGACAGGGCGACGCCCCCGCAAGGGATCAGCCCCGGTCGGGGACCCAGTTGGGGGAGCGCTTCTCGGCGAAGGCCCGCATGCCCTCCTGGCCCTCCTCGCCCGCGAAGTGCTCGGCGGACAGCCGCAGCATGTCGGCGAAAGCCTTGTCCACGTCGTCCGGACGGGGTTGCCGCAGCATCTCCTTCGTCGCCGCCATCGCGTTCGGTCCGCCCTTTGCCAGCATGTCGAGGTAGCGCTCCACGGCGCTGTCCAGTTCCGACTCCGGAACCGCCGCGTTGAGCAGTCCGATCGCCTCGGCCCGCTTCGCGTCGAAGGTCTCCCCGGTCAGGAACAGTTCGTGGGCCTGCCTGGCGTGCAGCCTGGGCAGCACGGTCACCGAGATCACCGCGGGGACCACCCCGATCCGCACCTCGCTGAACGCGAAGGTGGCGCCCTCGGCGGCCACCGCGATGTCGCAGGCGGCCACGATCCCGATACCACCGGCCCGCGCGGGGCCGCTCAGTTTGGCCACCACCGGCTTCGGGCTGTTCCGGACGCACTCCAGCAGGCCGGGTACCTCGTTGATCCCCTGGTTCTCCGCGCTCTCCGAACGGGACTCCTTGAGATCCATGCCCGCGCAGAAGACGGTGCCGGTGTGGGTCAGCAGGATCACCCGCACCGTCTCGTCGTCGATCGAGTTCCGCAGCGCCGCCAGCAGCTCCCCGCGCAACTGCGCGGATAGCGCGTTGCGGTTGTGCGGCGAGTCCAGCGTGATCGTGGCGATGCCGCCTGCCACCTCGCGGTGCACGAGTTCGTCAGCCATGCGCCGCAGCCTAGCCGTACTCGTGGTGTGGCACTACGGTGTGCTCGTCGAACGAGCGGGTCAGCGTTCACGAGCGGGTCAGCCGGAGCACGGCCGTGGGATCGAACCCCCGGGCGGGGTCGGTGCGCGGTGGCGGAAACTCCCGGATGAAAATTTTGATCGCGTGGTGTCGTGTTCGCCGGGTCGGTGACGACCCTCTGGTGAGTCGCCACAAGGGTGGTCCACTTACCGAGGAGGAAACGGTGAAGTACTTGATCCTGATGCAGGTCGATCCGGCGGTGCTGGAGCAGCTCACCGACGAGCAGCAGCGGCAGCTCCAGGAAGGACACGGCGCGTTCATGGCCGAGGCCAAGGAGCGAGGTGAGTTCATCGCCACTCAGGCCCTCGCCGACCCCAGTCAGTCGAAGGTCATTCGCAGCTCCGGGAGCGGGCCCGAGGTGACCGATGGGCCGTTCGTCGAGAGCAAGGAGTTCATGGGAGGCTTCTACCTCATCGATGTCGCGGACGAGGCCCGCGCGGTGGAGCTCGCCGAGCGGATCCCCGATGCGAACATCCCCGGCCTCGCACTCGAGCTACGTCCGGTGATGTTCGCCGACCTGGGGGACGGGTGACTGCCGATTCCCGGACGGGCGAGGGGCTGTGGCGTGAACTCACGCGACAGGCCCTCGCCCGGCTGGTGCGCACCTACGGCAGCGCCCGGTTCGACCTGTGCGAAGACGCCGTTCAGGAGGCAATCCTGCACGCGTACCAGCGATGGTCGACACAGTCCCCGGACGACCCGCTGGGGTGGCTCACGGCGACCGCCCGCCGTCGCTATGCCGACCACGCCCGCAGCGACGCCCGGCGTCGCCATCGCGAGACGCGTGCCGCGTCGTCGCATCCTCCCGTGGCGCCGGAGGCAGCCCAGCGTGACGACTCGCTGCTGGTGCTGCAGCTGTGCTGCCACCCCGAGCTGCCACGCTCCGGACAGGTCGCGTTGACCCTACGGGCCGTCGCCGGACTGACCACGGCACAGATCGCCAATGTCTACCAGGTCCCCGAGAGCACCATCGCCCAACGGATCACACGGGCCAAGCGGCGAGTCTCCGAACTCGGCCGGCCGCTCCCGTCCCCCGAACACGCCGCGGAGCGCGTCACCGCCGTGCTCGACGTGCTCTACGTGATGTTCACCGAGGCACACCACACAACCACTGGCGCACCACCCCGCGACGCGGATCTCGCCGCGGAGGCGATTCACCTGACCCGGCTCCTTCGCGGCAGCCTTCCCGAGTCCACCGAGGTCGCGGGGCTCCTCGCGTTGATGCTGCTCAGCGAGTCCCGCCACCCGTCCAGAGTAGGGCCGGACGGAAGCCTCAAGCCGTTCGACGAGCAGGATCGTACGCTGTGGGACCGGGAACTGATCGACGAGGGAACCGAGCTCGTCGAACAAGCCGCTCCAGGTGCCGAACCAGGCCCTTACCTGCTCCAGGCGTGCATCGCGGCCCTGCACGCCGAAGCCCCCGACATCGCGACGACGGATTGGGACGAGATCCTCGCGCTCTACCGGGTCCTCGAACTCGTGACAGGTCACGGCAACCCCACGATCACTCTCAACCGCATCGTTGCCCAGGCCATGGTCGAGGGAAACGACACCGCGCTCGCCCAGATCGATGTGCTGGAAGCCGAGCATCCCCGCCTTCCCCGGCTCAACGCCGTACGAGCACACCTGCTGGAGCAGGCCAACAGACCCGAGGACGCGGCGAACGCTTACCGGCGAGCCATCGCCGCCACCGTCAATCTCGCCGAGCGACAGCACCTCAGACACCGGCTACGACGCCTCTCCGACGCGAATGAGTGAGGACTGGCCTCGGATTCGACGGTTCGTGGTACTTCGGCGATGCGGAGAGTTATGCACGGCTCTCCCGGTGAGCTGTGCTCTTGCTCTGATTCTTGCGCTGGATTGCTTTGGTGGTGCCCAGGAGAATCAGGGAGAAGCATCCGAACAGCAGTACCGCCAGCGCGATGAGCGACCACCAAGGCGCCTTTTCCACGGGGCCGAGCGTCCACTCCGCCAGCAGCGGGAAGAGCGCTCCTGCGGCGATCAACAGGAAGAAGTAGCTCTGGTTCGTTCCGCGGTTCGTTCGCCGCATCGTTCGGAGTGCTCCTGCCGTGTTGCCCTGTCGTCGAGCCGTCCGTGGACAGCGGCCCGATTCCCGTGAACGGTGGTGGTAGCTCCGACGCTACCGGTGCGGTGTCCACTTCGGAAAACCATGTGTCGTGGCCCAGCCGTACTCGTGCTGTGGCACTACGGTGTGCTCGTCGAGCTAGCCGGTCTCGTTTCCGATCGGGTCAGCCGGAGCAGGGGGGATCGCCCCCTCGGGCGGAGGACGCGGTACGGCGACCGGGAGTTCCGAGGCGCCGCACCGCGTCCGAACCGGTGAGCGTTACCGCTGCGCTCGGGGCACGGGGAGCGTGACCCCGAAGAGCGATGACTCGGAGTCCGCCGAATCTTCCGAGCGGTCCTGGTCGAGTTCCTCACGCAGGATCCGGTCGATCGTGTGGTTCGCCCGCCGCAGCGACAACACCAGCCAGACCGCGCCACCGAGCTTTGGCTGAAGCCGCACGCTGGTTGGGTCCAGCGCGAGGATGTCAGTGGCGCAGGTATGCTTGTGTGTGGCACGAGAGTAGGCTGTTAGCCTACGGAGGTGACGGTAATGGTACACATCACGGCGCGGGTGCCCTCAGTGCTGCTGCGGGGGTCTTCCAGGGTGTTGCGGCCTCGCGACGCTGCCGGTGTGTATGTGAACCCGCGTCCTGAGTTCGCGCGGCTGGCCCGTGCCGGGGCGTTGCACCGGTTGGCGACCGGTTATTACGCCGTGGTTCCCGATGATCAGCTCGATCGGGGCTGGATTCCCGAGCTGGAGGCGGCCGCGTTGGGTATCGCGGTCGCTGACGTGGGTATCGACTCGGTCGCGCTGATGGGGTTGTCCGCCGCCCGTGTTCACGGGGCCGTCCCGCGGGCACTGGGGGTTGCGGTCGTGGCTGCCACTCGCCACCGGCCGACGTTGCGGTTGGCCGACCGCGAGGCCACCGTGCGTTTCGTTCGTCGTCGCGTAGTCGCCCTGGACGTGCAACGCCACACCAGTGAGTTGGGTCAGGGGTGGGTCACCACGGTCGAACAGACGGTGCTCGATCTTGTCGCCCGCTCCGATCTGGGGGGGCTGCCCGAGCAGGCTCGTGCCGCCGCCCACGATCTGTTGGACCGTTGTGATCGTCGACTGCTGGAAGAGCTGGCAGTCGGACAGCGCCGCCAAGCCAGCCTTGCCCGTCTACTCGAAGCGGCCTGACCATGCTCGACCCTCAGGAGGAAGCCGCCGTCGCCGAGCAGTTCGGCGTGGCCCGCGCCCAGGTGCGCCGGGACCATCTCATCTCCCACCTGCTCGCGGCCATCAGTGACCGGCTGGCCGACGAGGTCGTCTTCTTCGGCGGCACCGCGCTCTCCCGCACGTTGGCCCCCGAGGGGCGGCTGTCCGAAGACATCGACCTCATCGCTCGCAGCAGTCGCAGCAGCACGGCCGACGTGCTCGAGACGACCCTGCTTCGCGGGACCCGGCGCGAATTTCCAGGGCTACGCTGGCAACCGGCACTCACCTCGGTCCGCGATGTGACGCCCGCCGTGCTCGTCGCCCCCGAAGGCCCGACCGTGCGAGTGCAGCTGCTGAGCTCCACCGGTTACGCGCCCTGGCCGACCGAGCGGTGCCAGCTCGTGCAGCGTTACAGCGATGCCGGACCCGCCGCGCTGCGTGTGCCCACCGCAGCCGCCTTCGCGGCCTGGAAAACCACCGCCTGGGCGCACCGCGCCACCTCCCGAGATCTCTACGATCTCTGGCTGCTCGCCCGTCTCGGGGCCATCACCACCGAGGCGGCGGAGCTGTTCACACGCTTCGGCCCCACCAACAGGCCTCCGTCGAACGCACTCTTCACCCACGCCCCCGACGAGGAAACGTGGCAGCGAGAACTCGCGGGGCAAACCCACCTCGACATCACCGCGCACGCCGCCCTCGCCCACGTCCGCGACGCCTGGCTCGACGCCTCATCACAGGAAAACCACGACGGAAATGCTCGGTGACCACTCGCGGACAACCCGTCACCCACCCAGCCGCACCCGGGGCGACAGACCGGTATCACGGTCACCGGCACCGACGGGGTCACGAAGTTCGACACGAGCTACTCCTACGCCGCGTCGGACGGTTCGGACACCACCCTGCTGCAGTCCCGGAACATCGACGGCACCGGCAACAGCTACGACGGGGCCGGGAACCTGACCGGCGGCAGCAGCGGGGCGAGCTACGAGTACAGCGCGACCAATCAGCTGACCAGCGCGCAGCTGCCCTCGGGAAGCATCGACAAGGCGGTCTACGACACCACGGACCAGGCCACGCCTCGTTCCCTGACCGAGACCACCGACGGCGACACGGTGCGACACGTGTTCACCCACACCGCGGTCGGGATCACCAGCATCGCCGACAACGGGCAGCGCACCGGTTACTTCCGTGACCCCTCCGGAAAACTGATCATCGAGGTCGGACCGGACGGCACGCGCTACAACGCGATCACCGATCAGCGTGGCACGGTGCTGGCGTTGCTGGCCGAGGACGGCACCATCGCGGGGAGTTACGAGTACGGCACCTACGGTGAGACCACCGCCAGTGGGGAAGCCGCCAAGGAGAACCCGTTCCGCTACACCGGTGGGTACCAGCTCGACACCGGTGACTACATGTTCGGCCATCGTTACTACGACACCGACACCAAGCGGTTCACCCAGACCGACCCCAGCAGGCAGGAATCCAACCTCTACGCCTACGCCGAATGCAATCCGACCAACCTGATGGATCCCACCGGGCTCGCTGCTTGTGGATGGGTTCTCGGTGGTGTTGGAGTGTATAATGCCGCGATGTGGGGTATGGCATTCGGTCCGTGGGGAAGCGTTGCCGCTGGCGCCGGGTGGTGGGTTACCCAAAACTTGGTCTGCTGACAGAAGGTTCGATTTGAGTGCGCAAAGAGCATGATTTCATTGCGTCAACTACTGTTGTATTTCTAGGGCTCGCCCTCGTTGGGTTCATGGTTTTTTTGGCTCAAAGAAATGAACTGCTTGAGTGGGGAGACGGTGAAAATTCTGCAATAAGCTCTTTTTGCTTCTTTGTTGGTTTCTTGGTATTTCTGGTGATGTACATAACTCGTCGCGCGAAAAGAAATAAAAACTAGAGTAGTGGGTGGGCAGCACGGGGCGTGCTGCCCACCCACTACGAACTGGTGAGGGATTCAGTCCAGAGCTAGCGAGCCGTCACTCAGGAAGCGGGGTACCGCTCGAACCACTCCGGGGTCTCCGGCGGGTTCGGTCCGAACTCCAGGCAGCCGTCCGCGGCGAGCGCTCGGACTGTTTCACCCAGTTCGAGCTGCTGCGTCCAGTGCTCGGGGATCTCCTCGTTCGCCGACATCGCCAGCAGCGTGCCCGTCACCGCGCCGCAAACCCCGCTGTTGCCGGAGTGGTTCACGGCGGTGCGCAGCCCGGCCGCGAAGTCCCCCTCCGCCACCAGCGCCGCGTACAGCCCGATCGCCAGCGCCTCGGCCGCGTTGAATCCCGTGCCGAGGGTGCGTTCCAGCCGCTCCGGCTCGACGACGCCCGACTCGGCGAGCTCGCGTGCCGCATCGATCCTGCGTGTCACGGCCTCGTGCCCCGGATGTCGCCCCAGCTCGGTCACGGCCGCGTCGACGGCTTCCGAGAGCACCTCGCCCCGGGACAGCCGCGAGACGACCACCGCCAGCGCGCCCGCGCTCAACCAGGCGGTGGGGTGGCCGTGGGTGAGCGCCGCCGTCTCGGTGGCCAACCGGAAGATCTCTTCCGAGCGGGGCGTCCACAACATCGCCGGGACCGCCCGCAACAGCGCGCTGCTGCCGTCCGAGTCGCTGACCGGTTCCTCCGGCGAGCCCATGGCCTGCTGCCCCTTCGCGAAGGCGATCAGCGTGCGCATCATGGTCCTGCCCGGACTGCGGGTCTGGAACAGCCCGCGCAACCCCACCAGCCAGCCGTCCGGTTCGGACGAGGTGGACAGGAACTCGCCCGCCGCGCGGGGCCAGCTAAGGTGCTGGGTGTGCAGCCACCGCTGGTAGGCGTGCTGCACGTGCCGCGTGGGGCGCCGCAGCCCGTCGAATGATCTGCGGGACACCCCTGCCCGGATCGTTCCCTCCAGGGTGAACAGCAGCAGCTGGGTGTCACTGCCGATCCGCCCTGACGGATGACCGGCCGGTACGTACTCCCGCAGTCCCTCCTCGCCGTAGCGGTCCCTGATCTCGCGCCAGCTGTCGGACGTGACGGCCCCGCCCAGTGCTTCCCCGACGGCGCACCCCAGCACGGCCCGCACGAAACGCGGTCGCCACGCCGCCTCGGCGGAGCTCTCGTCGTCGGCGACCCGGTCGGAGGTTCCCTCCTCGGTCGACTCCTCCCCCCGGGATGCTCCCGGAAGGCTCTCCGTCGGCGGTTGGGCATCCGCGAGCTGTGGGGAATCCGCAGGAGTGACATCCGCCGGACCAGGACCGAACTCGGCGACGGCAGCGGCGGCCACGCGTTCCAGCAGCGGGCCGATTCCCGGCGAGGTTCCGCCGGTGCGGTTCACCCACTCCGGTCCGTGCAGGGCGCCGAGCAGCTGACCGCACAGCATCGCCGAGGTCGCGGTGTCCCCGTCGTGACGGGCGGCGACGTCGATCGCCGCGGCGCAGTCCTCGGCGGCCGACAACGCCACCCGCAGCGCGATCGCGAGCGTCCCGCTGCCGGTGCCGCCATCGGCCGTGGCCGCCAGGTTTCCCGCACTGGGCAGGCTGCCCGCCGGTCGGAAACCGGCCAGCCGCACCGCTTCGGACAGCTCCGCCGCGATGTCCTGGTCCGGGCACAGCCCGATGGCGAGCTCCGCCGCCTCCGCGAGCCCGTGGCCGCGCAGCAGCCGGGAAATCAGCACGGCGAGCACCCCGGCGGGCAGATGACCCCGCGTCCCGCCGTGCGTGACGGCGGCGATCTCGCAGCCCAGCCGGAAAGCACTCCGGTCGTCCTCGGCCCACAGCGCGGCGATCGAGCCGAGCGGCACGGCCGCCGCCGACTCGACGTCGTTGCCCGGGTGTTCCGGGCTCGCGGGTGTCTCCTCAGGTGTGAGACGAGCCAGCACCGTCAGCATCACCGGGTCGCCACCGCCGGAACCCACCAGCAGCGGGTCGTCCGGCCGAAACAGCCGGGGCGACGTGGATCCCTGCCGCTCGGCGGGCGGGTGCACGGGGGCACCCCGGCTGCGCAGCCAGTGCTGTTCTCCCGCGAGCACCGCTCGCAGCGGATCGGCCCGCCCGAGCTCCCGTAGTTCGGTGTGGGCGTGGATCAGCCCGTCCAGCGCGCACAGCAGGGCGGCGGTGCGCTCCGTGCCCCGGCTGTCCTGCCGCGCGACGCTCTCACCGAGCGCGCCGCCGTAGAGCATCCCCAGCAGCCGACCGGGAGAGCGGGCCACGAAACCGTCCACGTCGAACAGTCCCCCGGAGACGTCGGAGCCAGGTTTCCCGGTCGATGCGGTCTCCTCGGCGAGCCGGTAACGCAGGCCGGTGGCCCAGAGCGGCGTTGCCGCCGGGTCGGCCACGAGTTCCCGCCAGCTCCGCACCAGCCACGTGGTCGGATCAACCGCCGCGTCCGATTCCGCCCGTTTCCGGCGCGAGTTCTCGCGTGCGCGAAGAGCGTTCAGTAATCGCTTCTCGTCGTCTTCCAGGGTGTTCTCGTCCAAAGCGTTCGTCATCCTAGCGGGCCCCGTCGTGGGCCGTTACCGCTGACGGTATGAAGATCGTTCGGTTTCGGTGACGTAGGCGCGTGCCCAGGCCGGAAGATTTCCGTTCGGTGCGATGTCAGCGACACCTCGACGGTCGGCGAGCAGCCGGTCCGCGATCTCGCGCACCTCCAGCCGGTCCAGCCACTTCGCGGGCAGCGCGCTGCTCCCCCGGGAAGCCCCCACCACGGCACCGCAGACCGCCGCCGTGGCGGCGCTGTTACCCGCGTGACTCGCCGCGAGCACCACGGCCCGGCGCCAGGAGTCCGGGTACGACAGGGCCGCCAGCACACCGATTCCCAGCGCACTCGGGCCGTGCCATCCCGTTCCCAGCGAACGCAGCGCCGAGTCGCTCGGTGTTCCCCGCCGTGCCACTCGAACCGCCGAGCGAAGCGCGTCCGCCGTGTTCTCGCAGCCGTCGTACTTGTCCAGTTCGGTCAGCACGGCGGCCACGGCCTCGGCCAGCGTCGTCCCCCGCAGCAGCTCGTGGTTCAGCGCGGCGAGCGCGCCCGCGGGCAGATAGCCGTCCGGAGCGCCGTGGGTGAGCACGGCCGTTCGCGCGCCGAGCGTGAAGGCCGCGCCGGTGTCGTCGGCCAGCAGCCCCAGCGGAGCCGCGCGCACGGTGGCCAGGTATCCGGCCGAGTCGTTGGGCGGTTCCGCCGGGCCGGGAAGCCCGTCCTCGTCACGCGGTTCGACCAACGCGGCCGTCCCGGCGTGATCGGGGAAGCGCTGGGCGTTGAGCTCGGAACAGTGCGAGAGCCAGTCGGTCGTGACGGGCGGATCGATGGCCACGCCCTGCGTACGGACCCAGTGCCGCAGCGCCTCCCGCACGTCGGTCACGTAGCCGGTTCCGCTCCCGCGTCCGAGCAGGTCGGCGCGGATCGTTCCCGCCAGCACGAAGGCGAGTTGCTGCGTCGCCGCCGTGACACGCCCGCTGCCCCCGAACGCCTCGGCCAACCCGATCGACTCCGGACGTCGCAGCCGGTCCGCCCGCCCGAGCATCCAGGGCGCTCCGAACGCGTCACCGCAGGCCGCCCCCAGCACACACCCCGCCAGCCGCTCCTCGAAGTCCAGGCTCAGCGGGGTTTCCCGCACCAGTACCCCGGAGTCGGCGGATTCATCGGGCTGCTCACCGAACAGCAGCGCGGCCCGTTCGTCGCCGAAGGCCCGTGCGGTGAGCTCGCGGAGCTCCCCGGCGAGCTCGTCGGGAACCTCCTCGGGGCTCTCCCTGAGCTTGCGCCAAGCGGCCAGCAGCCGCGTCTCCTCCGCGGAGAGTTCCGTTCCCGGTGATTCCCCCGGTGAGCTCGTTCTCTCGGCACCGTCGGCTTCCGGCGCTGGTGCGGCTCCCGTCGGCGCCGGGGTTCCGGGGGGCGGGTCGTACGTTCCCTCGGAGTTGGTCTTCTCCGACGGCAGGCGACCGCGCTCCTCCCCGTCTTTCGCGCTCTCGCCGGTGCGGCTTTCTTCGTCGTCGGGGAATTCATCATCCACCGTGGCCTGCTCCGCCGCGTTCAGGTACTCCGCCGTTCGCGCGCTCGTCGACGCGGCGTCGGCCTCCAGCGTGGCGTCCCGCTCCGGTTCGGGGACGGAATCCGTGGCCGGGAGGTCGCTGCCCGCGAAATCCGCCGCGGTGGCGACCCCCTCCGCCTCTTCCTCGGCCGTGTCCGCCACGGCCGCCGTGTCCACGGATGTGCTCTCGGAGCCGACCGCGTCCCGCTGCCCGTCCGTGCTTTCCACGTCCGCGGTGGACTGGTCGTCCTCCTCGTGCTGTTCCCCGTCGTCCGGTTTCCCACCGTCCGGCTCGGTCCCGTGCCCGTTCGGCACCGCCGTGACCGTCTCCTCGGCGGGTTCTTCCGGCGCTCCCGCTTCGTCCGACTGTCCGGCCTCGTCCGCCGCACCTGTTCCCGGCTCCGTGGCCAGCGCCCGTTCCCGCAGCGGCCACCTCGGCGCCACCACACCGGCCCTTTCACCGTCGGGTACCGGATACCGTTCCGCCCAGTCCCGCTCGGGCGGCGTCTCCGCGCCGAACTCGAGATCCGCGTCCCGCGCGAGCCGCTCGATCGACTCGCGCAGTTCCAGCGATTCCAGCCATTCCGCGGGAATCCGTTCGAGCTGCAACGCGCTGCCCATGATATTGCCGCAGATCGCCCCGGTGGAGTCGCTGTCGCCGGAGTGGTTGACCGCCAACAGCACCGCGTCGGTGAACGAGTCGGGGTGGCTCAGCGCGGCGTAGACCGCTATGGCGAGTGCTTCTTCGCCCACCCAGCCACCGCCGAGCTGCTGTTCGATCACCTCGGGGCCCGGCTCGCCCAGCGAGACCAGCTCCTCCGCCCGCAACAGGCACTCGGTCGTCTCCTCGTGCCCGTCCCAGGTCGCCAGTCGCGCCAACGCGGTGTCGAGGGCCCGCCGCGGCGTGTCCCCCTCCAACAACCGACGCACCAACACGGCCAGCGTCCCGGCGGGCAGATACCCGCTGGGATGGCCGTGGGTCAGCATCCCCGTCTCGGCGCCCAGCCGGAACACCTCGTCCACATCGGCCGACCACAGTGCCGCCGGAGCGGCACGCATGACCGCGCCGCATCCCTTGGACTCGTTCAGTGGGTTGTGCGACGAACCGGGCCCCTCGCCCGCGGCGAATCCCCGCAGCGCCTCGAGACAGGTCGTTCCCGGCGCTCGCCGATCGAACAGCTCGGACCGGGCGAGCAGCCAACCGTCCGGTTCGGTGCAGCCGGGTCCGGTGACCTCGTCACTCTCGAAGCCCTGGGTGTGCAGCCAGCGTTGGTAGGAGTGCTGCACCAGCTCGACCGGATCGGTCGCCAACCCACGGCGCATGCTGTGACCGGCGCGGATGAGTCCGTCCAGCGTGAACAGGGTCAACTGGGTGTCGTCACTGATCGGAGCGGTGTCCGCTCCGCTCGGTTCGAGGCCGGTGACCCCCTCGGGACCGAACCGGTCACGGATCGCGCGCAGCGAGTCGAACTCCACCGGGTAGCCCAGCGCGTCACCGACCGCCCCACCCAGCAGACAGCCGAGCACCGGTTTCCGGGACGTGTCCGCCGCACCGGGACGTCCTTCGGCCTCGCTCGCCTCCTCCGTCGAGGAACCCGCGTTCTCGTCGGCGCTTTCGGCCGGTTCCTCGGTAGGGGAGTCCTCGGCGGTCGGCTGTTCCGCCGTGGACGGTTCGGAGTGGTCGGGAACCGTCACGGGAAAGTCGGTGCTGAACCCGAGTTCGGAACCGTCCCGCCTGCCCGGATAGCGGTGCCGCCACGTCGGATCGTCCGGCGGTTCGGCGCCGAACTCCAGCAGCGCGTCCCGCCCCAGGATCTCGATCGTCTCCCGTCCCCGCAGGTCGCGCAGCCAGGTGCCCGGCAGGGCGCTCTTGCCGTACCGGGCGCCCGCCAGGGCACCGCAGATCGCTCCAGTGGAGTCACTGTCCCCGGAGTGGTTGACAGCCAGCAGTACGGCATCGGCGAGGCTTTCGGTACTCAGCAGGGCGCAGACGGCGATCGACAGTGCCTCGGGGCCGGTCCAGCCACCGCCCAGTACGTCCTTGAGTCGTTCCGGGGTGGGACGCCCGTGCTCGGCCAGGTTCACCGCCGCGGCCAGCGCCCGCTCCGTGGCCGAGCCAGCGGCGTGTTCGCCGAGTACGCTCCGTGCCCGCGCGAGTGCCTCCGGAACCGGGGTTTCCCACAGCAGTTCCCGCAGCAGGACCGCGAACGTGCCGGCTGGTAGATAACCGGCCGGCTCGCCGTGGGTCAGCGCGGCGGCGCAGGCGGCCGTTCGGAAGACCTCCGCCGCGTCGTCCGACCACAGCGCGGCACCGACTCCGCGGAGCACCGCGCCATGAGTGTCCGAATAGTACAGCGGTTCCTCGACCGTGCCCGCCCTGCCCGAGGCCGCGAACTCGCGCAGCGCGCTGATCGAGCCGCTGGCGGGCGAGCGCACCGCGAACAGCTCCGGCCGCTCCACGAGCCAGCCGTCCGGTTCGGGATGGGTCTCCGAGAACGGCCCGGCCACGCGTGACCAGGAGTATCCCTGGCTGTGCAGCCAGCGCTGCAATGCCAGCTGCACGGCCGGAAGCGGTGTCTCCGCGACCCCGTGGCGCACTGCGATGTGACCTCGGACGAATCCCTCGAGCGCGAACAGCATCAACTGGCCGTCGTCGGTGAACGAGCCGCCTTGCTGGTTGTCCCGGTCGTAGTCGGTTACCCCGGCGCTGCCGTACCGGTTGCGGATCTGCTCCAGCGGGTAGAACTCCACCGGTGCGCCGAGCGCGTCACCGGCAGCGGCGGCGAGCAGGCTGCCGAGCAGGCGTTGGCCGGTTTCGTCGTTCCCGGTTTCGCCGTTACTCGTATCGGCAGGTGCGGGCGTGGTTCCGGGTGGCGCGGTGCTCCCCGCCGCGATGTTCGGTGCGCCGGTCGATCGTGCTTCGGGAGTCGTTGCCGCGGCGGGGGCTCGCCGCGACGCGGGCGGTTGTACCGGGGCCGACTGTGTCGTTCCTCCGGGACGATCCGGTCGGTGGCGGGTTCCGAGCCCCGTGACCACCGTGGTCGCCTCCGAACCGTTGCGTGATGTCCCCTCGCTGCTCCGCAGCGGGATGCCCGCGGCCTGGATCAGGTCCTCGCAGGGAACACGCACCTTGCTCGGGCTGGCGGGGTTCACCTGCATATCGGTGCCGAGCGGACGCAGCTCCGCGAGCGACCTGCCGGTCATGCGTTGCCAACTGGTCCAGTTCTGCGGCAGATGGCCTTCCGAGGTGAAAACCTGCAGCTGATTGCGTCCCGAAGGGTGTTCGAAGGTGAACAGTCCTTCGCCCTGCGGCTGGGCGAACAGGATGAGTTCGGCCTCCAGCAGGGAACCGAGCAGCGTCTGGGAGGGGGCGTAGCCGGTGGTGGTCAGTTGCAGCGCCCGCTCCACGTCGTTGGTGGGGGCGGGAAGGCGCAACGCCACGGGAGACGGGCGGTAGTTCGGGTTCGGGGAGAAGTCCGCGGTGATCTCCCCGTGCTCGTCGACTCGGAATCCACCGATGAACCCCCAGGGCGGGACTTCCGCGTTGGGATCGGTGAAGATCGGATCCACCACGTAGAGCCAGCTGTTCGGTTGTTGCGCGGCCTGCTCCCGCATCGCGGGCGTAATCACCGGTCGGCTCGGTTGCTGACTGTTCATCTCCCCGCTGCTTCCCATTTCCGGTTCGTCGATGCGCAGGGTTCGACCTGCGATTTTCCGGTTGGCGACCACCTGGCGGAACGCGCACTCGGCTGGCTACGACGATCGGACGCGACGCGTTGAGCGATCGGTTCCGGTGTGTGTCCGCACAATCGTTACTGTCTCATGATCTCACGGAGTGAATTTCGGTATCTCCCGTTCACCAGGAGTGATTGTTCGGATTCGCAATGCGGTTAACCGCTTCCGTGGTGGGCGGATGCCGGTTCGCGGGGAGCGGACGTTCGTGGAGTTGTCGTTCCCCGCTCGTCGGATGTCCCTTCCGGCTCCTGCTCCCGAAATCATGCTCCTGGTTCCGCTGTCTATGGGGCGGGTGGGGCCGAATTGCTCCGAAAGGCCCAGTCAGGGCTCCTTTCGTTACTCCGATCGGGTGCGAAACCTCTTCGGAAGTGGCAGTCTGGGCGGTCTCGCCACGTGGTGGGAACCACAGGGCATCGGCCGAGTCGCGGTACCCCTCGGCTCTCGGTCGGGGTGGACCGTCGGTCGCTCCCGCCCCTGTTCCGAGGTGTCGGCACTGTACCCGGGGTGCTTACAACTCGATACGAATCGATGACCGTTTCGGGGCAACCCGAAGTCCACCGCGACGTCTCCCGGGGCGAAAGGATCATCGAAGCTATCCCGAACGAAAGGTGGCTCGACAAGGATGCGCAAGACTTTCGCGATCGCCGCCGCCGTGTTGACAGTACTGGGTGGCGCGGGCACCGCTGCCGCCGCGGAGAAATCCGACGGGCAGTCCCCCCGGAACGGCCAGAGCGGGGCAGGGCTGTTCACCAGTGCCACCGGAACGCTCGTACGCGGCGATCAGGGATACGCCCTTACAGCGGAAAGCGACGGCACGCGCTACCGGCTCACCGGTGCGCCGGATATGCTGCTGCCCTATGCGGGTGAACGGGTCAAGGTGACCGGGAGCGATTCCGGCAAGACCTCGGAAACCGACCGGCTCGCGGTCAGAACGGTGGAGCCGGTCGCACGCGGCGAATCGTTGCCCGAGCGCGGTACCACGCGACTGAACTTCCAGGTGCGTACCGACGGCTCCGTGAGCGGCAGCACGACGTTCTACGGCCTGTTCGGAACTCCCGGTGCGAACCCGCGTGACGAGGTCGCCGACATCGACGAGCTGGGTGCGGTCGCGCTGCGCGACAACGACGGTGACGGCGTCTACTCCGCACCGGTGGGACTGCGAACCGGTCAGCGCGTCGTCGCGCGTATCGCCGTCGGCAACAGCGTGGTGGGTCCCCGCGAGGCGATCCACCCGCAGAGCGTCGTCCAGCGGGACAACACCGTCGTTGTCAGCGGTGACACCACCGTCTCCACCGAGTACGCGGCCACGCGTTCCTGCGGTGACGTACCGTTCACTCCCAACTCGGACAACGGTGCATTCGGTATCGAGGCGAGCGGAGCCGACTGCGACACCGCCCGTGACGTGGCGGCGGACGCCGAAGGGCGGATCGGGCAGGACTACCGCAGCAACGGTTTCGAGTGCTCCGCGGCCGAGGCGGACGGCGAGCTGGGTGGCTACGACTACACCTGCCGCGACGCCGGACGCGAGGTGACCTTCGCGGCCTCCTGACGGAGATTTCCCGCGCGCTCCGGGAGGGTAGGACGAGTCGGGATCTCCCCGTCGGTTCCGCACGCTCCGGAGAGCCGATCGGTGCCGCTGTGACGGATCCGAGGGCCGATACGGACCGCTTGTCCGTATCGGCCCTGTTACTGCTCCATGCGCCTCGCGGTGCGATTCGGCACGTCGATTATCCTACGTTGGGTGATCGATCGGGTACGGAAAGTGAAATCGCGACGTGCCGGGTCGGCGACAGTGACCGAACACCTACCGAAAGCGAGTTTCCGTGTCGGGGCAGTTCGAGCGGGCCGAGGGGAAACGTGTTGTCGAGGGAGGCGCGGCTTCGGAGCGGCGTCGATCGCGGCTGGCCGCTCTGCTGCGGACGGCTTCGGCCGGATCGTTGTTCGAGCCCGAGACGAGAGGTCTGCCGAGTGTGGTCGCTACCGGTGACGTGTGCTTCGACGTCGGTGCGGCCTACGGCATGTACAGCTTCTCACTGGCAGCGCTGGTCGGTGAGCACGGGACGGTGCACTCCTTCGAACCGCAGCGTAAGCCACATCGGATACTCGCGGGGCTGCAGCGGCTCGTCCACCTGCCCCAGCTGCGGGCCACTCGTGCCGCGCTCGGGAGTCGCACGGAACCACGCGGGCTCGTGGTGCCCCGCCGCTTCGGTTTCCCGGTGCACGGCCACGCCCATATCGACGAGCGAGGATCCACCCCCGGGGAGCGCGATGAGGCGCGGCGGGCGCGAACCCATACCGTCGACGTGCTCTCGGTGGATCAGGTGCGGCGTTCACGCGGCCTCGACCGCGTGGACTTCCTCAAGATCGACGTGGAGGGATACGAACCGTTCGTGCTGGAAGGCGCGGAACGGACGCTCGCGGACTGCGAGCCGACTCTGCTGCTGGAAATCGAACAACGCCACCTGGCCAGATACGGGTTCGAACCGGACAAGGTCACCCGTTGGCTCCGCGGGATGGGATACGGCATGTACGTCTGGCACGCCGAACGGTGGGTGCCTGTCGACAGGGTGACCACTCGCAAGCGGAACTATCTCTTCACCACGAGACGGGGAGTCTGACCAACCGCGACACCGCACCGCCGTCGATTTCTCGCGAAATCGCCGGGCCGTTGGGCTAGCACTGCCGTGCGTCCTCAAGTGGCGTGTGCCAGCGCCCCGGGCCTGGCGGCCAGTGCCGCCTCGTACCGTTCGATCACCAGCTCGGCCAGTTCCGGTGCCGCTCCCATCGTGTCCGCCAGCAGCGGGTGATCGGCGTGTTCGGCGGCCCGTTCGAGCACTCGGTCGGGCAGTCTGCCGGGAGCCAGGAACCACGAGCCGACGGCGAACCGCCGTGCTCCCCGCGCACGCAGCAGCTCCAGCGCGGTGGGTACGTCGGGCTCGGCAGCGGCGGCGAACGCCGCCACGGTACCGGCCCAACGACTGTGCCGCTGCCAGAATCCGGCCACATCGGAGACCAGCCCGTTCGCGGAGTCGTGCGCCGAGCCCGCACCGGCCAGTACGACACCGAGTTCCGGATCGGCCGGATCGGCACCGCTCTCGGTCAGCCGCCGCCACGCCGCCTGCCGCAACCTGGGGTCCGGTCCGAGCACTTCGGCCGTGCACAGCCGCAGCAGCGGATTGCGGCGTTCGGCCTCCCGCGCCGCGTTCGGGATGTCCACGCTCGCGTGGTAGGCGTGGCCGAGCAACAGCGGAACGATGACGGCCCGCCTGTTGCCGTCGGCGTGCACGGCGTCGAGCACGTCGCCGAGCCGTGGCGCTGACAGCTCCAGGAACGCGGTTCGTACGTCAAGTTCGGGGCGGACGGAGCGGACCACGTCCAGCAGCCCCTGGATCGTGGCTGCCGAACGTGGGTCCCGACTGCCGTGCGCCACCGCGACCAGCGGTGCGCTCATCCGGGAACTCCGGTCGTCATCGAGTCGCTGGGGTCGTCATCGAGTCACTGCCGAGGCCAGCGGGGCCAGCGGAACACCGATCAGGCCCGCCGCGAGCGTGGAACCGTCGGAGGGATCGAGCACGATGAACGAACCGGTGCGCCTGCTGTCCGCGTAGTCGTCGATCGGCAACGACTCCGAGGTGCGGAACCGGATCTTGCCGATCTCGTTGAGCTCCAGCTTGTCCGGGGCGTCCACGCTCGACAGTTCCTGCTCGTCGAAGCGGGTGGACAGTTCGGTGGCCATGGCCTGCACGGTCCGGGCGCCGTGCTTGATCAGCACCTTCGCGTTCGGCGAGAGGGGCTTCTCGGCGAGCCAGCAGACCGTGGCGTCGAACTCGTCGGTCACCCGGGGCTGTTCCTCGGCCGAGACGATGACGTCGCCGCGTGCGATGTCCAGGTCGTCCTCCAGCAGCACGGTGATCGAACGTCCGGCCGCAGCGCTCTGCGCCCGGCCGTCCGGGGTGTCCACCATGGAGACCCTGCTGCGCGCTCCGCTCGGGAGCACCACCACCTCGTCGTCCTCGTTGACCACTCCCGCGGCGACCTGCCCCGCGTAACCGCGGTAGTCCGGGTGGTCGGCGGTACGCGGCCGGATCACGTACTGCACTGGCAACCGGAACGGAACGTCGTGCGGGTCCGGAGCGACCGGAACCGTTTCCAGGTGCTCCAGCAGGGCGGGGCCCTCGTACCAGGGCGTGCGCTCGGAACGTTCCACGACGTTGTCACCGTGCAGTGCCGAAACCGGGACCGTGACCACGTCCTCGTCGGAGTAGCCCAGGGCCCTGGCGTGCTGTGCGAAGTCCTGGGCTATGGCGGTGTGCACCGACTCGTCGAAGTCGACCATGTCGATCTTGTTGATCGCCAGTACCAGTCGCGGTACGCCGAGCAGCGCCAGTACCGCGGCGTGCCTCCTGGTCTGCTCCACCACACCCTTGCGGGCGTCGACCAGCAGCACCGCGAGCTGCGCCGTGGAGGCACCGGTGACGGTGTTCCTGGTGTACTGCACGTGGCCGGGGGTGTCGGCCAACACGAAAGTGCGCTTGCCGGTCGCGAAGTAGCGGTAGGCGACATCGATGGTGATGCCCTGCTCGCGCTCCGCGCGCAGCCCGTCGACCAGCAACGACAGGTCCGGAGTGCTCAGCCCGCGGTCGGCGCTGGCGCGGTGTACCGCGTCGAGCTGGTCGGCCAGCACCGACTTGGTGTCGTGCAGCAGCCGTCCCACCAGCGTGCTCTTGCCGTCGTCCACCGATCCCGCCGTGGCCAGCCGCAACAGGTCGGTGTGCACCGGAAGTGCCACTTCGGTTCCGCTGTCGGGAGCGAACCGGGTGAGGGTTTCGGTCTCGTTGCTCATCAGAAGTAGCCCTCCCGCTTACGGTCCTCCATGGCTGCCTCGGACATCCTGTCGTCGGCTCGGGTCGCCCCTCGCTCCGTGAGGTGGCTGGCGGCGACCTCGGCGATCACGTCGTCCACCGTGTACGCCTCGGACTCCACCGCGCCGGTGCACGAGCCGTCCCCGATGGTGCGGTAGCGAACCGTCTTCTCGTGGACTTCCTCGTCCTCGCGCGGCCCGCCCCACGGGCCGGAGGTCAGCCACATGCCGTCCCGATGGAAGACTTCCCTGCGGTGGGCGTAGTAGAGGTTGGAGAGCTCGATCTTCTCGCGCTGGATATAGCGCCACACGTCCAGTTCGGTCCAGTTGGACAGCGGGAACACCCGCATGTGCTCGCCCGCCCGGTGCTTGCCGTTGTAGAGGTTCCACAGCTCGGGGCGCTGCCTGCGGGGATCCCACTGGCCGAAGGCGTCGCGCAGGCTGAAGACGCGCTCCTTGGCGCGGGCACGCTCCTCGTCACGCCTGCCGCCGCCGAACACGGCGTCGAAGCGGTTCTGCTCGATCGCCTCCAGCAGTGGCTGCGTCTGCAGCGGATTGCGGGTACCGTCCGGCCGTTCGCTGAGCCTGCCGTCGTCGATCCAGTCCTGGACCCTGGCCACGACCAGTCGCAGATCGTGGCGGCTGACCAGCTCGTCGCGGAACCGCAGCACTTCCTCGAAGTTGTGCCCGGTGTCCACGTGCAGCAGCGGGAACGGCACGGGGGCGGGCCGGAACGCCTTCAGTGCCAGGTGCAGCAGCACCGTGGAATCCTTGCCTCCGGAGAACAGGATCACCGGGCGATCGAACTCCCCAGCGACCTCCCGGAAGATGTGGATCGCCTCGGATTCCAGCGCATCGAGGTTGTCCACTTGTGGTGGTGCCTCGGATGTCGCCGGATCTTCCGGTAGGTCGAGATTTTGATCCATGATCGCTTCCGTCGTCATCAGCGTGCCCTTACACAGTTACCAGTTCATCCCATCGGGTGATGTTCTGGTGCCGGTCGTACCGGCATTTTCCCCCGGAGTTCCCGAGTCCGCGGGCTTAGGCGTGCAATCCGCACTCCGTCTTCGTGCTACCGGCCCAGCGGCCACTGCGCCGATCCGCGCCCGGTGCGGGCTTGGCGGTGCACGGCTGACACCCGATCGAGGGAAAGCCGGCGGGGACCAGGGGGTTCACCAGCACATTGTGCTCGGCGATGTAATTGTCCATGTCCTCGTCGGTCCACGCCGCGAGCGGATTCACCTTCACGAGGTTGTTGCGTTCGTCCCAGGTCACGAGGGGAGTGTCGGCCCTGCTCGGCGAATCCACGCGTCGCAGACCGGTGATCCAGGCCTCGTAGCGGGCCAGCGTGTTGCGCAGCGGAAGAACCTTGCGCAGGTGGCAGCACCGGCCGGGGTCCCGTTCGTAGAGCCTCGCCCCCTCGGTGGCGTCCTGCTGTTCGACCGTCTGTTCGGGCATCGCGTCGATGATGTTGACGTCGTAGGTCTGCGCGACCGCGTCGCGAGTACCGAGCGTCTCGGCGAAGTGGTAGCCGGTTTCCAGGAACAGCACGTCCACGCCCGGCTGGACCTTCGAGACCAGGTCTATCAACGAGGCGTCCTCCATGTTGGAGGCCATGATCAGGTTATCGCCGAACGTGCGTGCGGCCCAGTCGAGTACCTCCGATGTGCTCGACCCGGCGAGTCGCTCGGAGGCGTCCTCCGCCAGAGCGCGGAGTTCGTCGTCACCACGTCGAAAGCCGATTCGGGAGGTGCTGTCAGTGGTCATGGTTCTTCGTCCTCCTCTGTCAACGCCAACCCGGCCAGTCGCACCGTGAACACGCGACGGCACGCCTGACATTTCCACGCGCCCACGGGTTCAGCCTCCGGTGTGAGTTCCTCGTCACCGCAGTACGGGCAGTAGAACGGAACGGCCCTGCCCTCGGGACCCGGTTCTGCCGAACGCCCCCCACTCACGTTAGCGCCTCGTCACCGACGCGTTTCGTCCACTCGGCGAAGGTCTCGTCCTCGCCGCGCTGCTCGACGTAACGACGCACCAGGCGTTCCACGTAGTCACCCACCTCGGCGGAAGTCACCTTGTGCCCCCGGATCTTGCGTCCGAAGCCCGCGTCCCTGCCGAGACCGCCCCCCAGGTGCACCTGGAAGCCCTCGACCTGGTTGCCCTGCTCGTCCTGCACCAGCTGGCCCTTGAGGCCGATGTCGGCGACCTGGGTGCGGGCGCAGGCGTTCGGGCAGCCGTTCAGGTTGACCGTGACGGGTTTGTCGATGTCGCCCTGCACGTCCTCAAGTCTGCGTTCCAGATCCTCGACCAGCTCCATGGCACGGTTCTTCGTCTCGACGATCGCCAGCTTACAGAACTCGATTCCCGTGCACGCCATGACGCTGCGTCGCCAGGAAGAGGGCCGTGCCCGCAGGTCGAGCCGGTCCATGTCGCCGACGAGGTTCTCCACCTCGGAGCCGGGGACGTCGAGCACCAGCAGGTTCTGCTCCACGGTGGTGCGGATCCGGCGCGATCCCGCGCGTTCGGCGGCCTTGGCGACCTCGATCAGCTTGGAGCCGTCGACCCTGCCCGCCACGGAGGTCACGCCGACGTAGTAGTTGCCGTCGACCTGCTCGTGCACCCCCACGTGGTCACGGGGTCCGTCCGGCAACGGCGGTTCCGGACCGTCGATGAGCGCGCGACCGAGGTACTCGTTCTCCAACACCTCGCGGAACTTCTCGGCACCCCAGTCCGACACCAGGAACTTCATCCTCGCCCGGTTGCGCAGCCTGCGGTAACCGTAGTCGCGGAAGATCTGCACAACGGCGTTCCAGACCTCGGCGACCTCCTCCACCGGAACCCAGGCTCCCAGGCGTACCGCGAGCTTGGGGTTGGTGGACAGGCCACCGCCGACCCACAGGTCGAAGCCGGGGCCGTGCTCGGGGTGCTCGACCCCGATCAACGAGATGTCGTTGGTCTCGTGAACCACGTCCTGGCGCGGGGACCCCGAGATGGCTGTCTTGAACTTGCGCGGCAGGTTCGAAAGTGATTCGTCACCGATGTAGCGTTCGGTGATCTCCCTGATCGCCGGGGTGGCGTCGACGATCTCATCGGCGGCGATGCCCGCCACCGGGGAGCCGAGCACGACGCGGGGGCAGTCACCACAGGCCTCGGTGGTGTACAGCCCGACGGACTCCAGCTTTTGCCAGATGGCGGGCATGTCCTCCACCCGGATCCAGTGCAGCTGGACGTTCTGCCGGTCGGTGATGTCGGCGGTGTCGCGGGCGTAGGTCTGTGAGATCTCACCGATCACCCGCAGTTGCTCGGTGGTCAGCGCGCCGCCGTCGACCCTGATGCGCAGCATGAAGTACGAGTCGTCCAGCTGCTCCGGCTCGATGGTTCCCGTCCGGGCGCCCGGGATGCCGGGAGCGCGCTGCGTGTAGAGGCCCCACCAGCGGAACCGACCGCGCAGGTCGGAGGGGTCGATGGAGTCGAAACCACGCTGCGCGTAGATGTTCTCGATACGACCGCGGACGTTGAGTGGGTTGTCGTCCTTCTTGGACTGCTCGTTGCCGTTCAGCGGTTCGCGGTAACCGAGCGCCCACTGGCCCTCCGCGCGGCCCTTGCCCTTACGTGCGGGTGCGCGGCGTTGTGTGGGGCTCGGTGCTTCCGTCGGGGGGACCATTCGTCCGACCTCCGCGATGACATGGCGTGACTACGCCGCGAGAGTTTTACGGGAAAAAGAACGCTCACGATCCGGTTGCCGACACATCGGATCGGATGCGGACACGAAACGCGACAGGAACTACCGGGAGTTTCCGATCGGACCGACGCGGGCGACCACTCGGCGCCGGGCCTCCGGAAGCGGAAACCGCGTCGTATTCGCCGAGCGAGCACCCGTCAGGTGCGAACGGGAAACTTCAACAGTCCGTGCTCCGGCACAGCGCGCTGGAGACCCGCCGTAGATCCAGGTAACGCCGGGCGACCAGCAGCAGCTCGGTGGGGGTCGCGTCCATGGTCGTCAGCGTGCCACGCACGTATCGGGCGGTCCAGGATCATCCGCATGCTGGGACAGCGCGTCACCCGTACGTTGGCGGGTCCTGTGAGCGAACAGACCCGCACACAGCGGGTGCCCGGCGTGGTACCCGCGGCCCGTCGCGGGTGCCGTCCCTTTCCGGTGGGAGCAACCTCACACTCGTGGAGCACTGTAGTCGATCGCCGTCGCGTGGTCACCGCGGGTCGGCGGAATCGGTGGTCGGCGTGGCACCTCCGTGTGCCCCGGCCACCCGCGGCGGGTTCAGCCGCGGAAACGGCTCCGAGAACCGGGTCGACGAGGTGCTGGCGACGAGGAGACGGAGTTCGCGCTGCTGTCGGCCCCCGAAGGCCCGCTGGGAGAATGTGTGTCGTGAGCACGCATCCACCGACCGGCGAACAACCACCGCAACAGGGCACGCTGCCCGCCACCGCGCTGCGTGGCGTGGGACAGCGGCCGTTCGGGATATACGTGCACGTGCCGTTCTGCGCCACCAGGTGCGGTTACTGCGACTTCAACACCTACACCGCCGACGAGCTCGCCGGTGGTGGCAGCTTCCGCGGCTGGCTCGAAGCTCTCAAGGCCGAACTGGAGCTCGGGGCCCGGGTGCTGGGGGAGGGCAACCGTGCGGTTCCCCGCGCCGAAACCGTCTTCGTCGGCGGCGGGACCCCCTCACTGCTGGGTGGCGAGGGGCTGGGCGAGGTGCTCGACGCGGTACGTGCCTCCTTCGGGCTCGCCCCGAACGCCGAGGTCACCACCGAGGCCAATCCGGAGTCCACCTCCCCGGAGCTGTTCACCGCCCTGCTCGGGGCGGGCTACACCAGGGTTTCGCTGGGGATGCAGTCCGCGGCCGAACACGTACTGCGGGTGCTGGACCGCAAGCACACCCCGGGCCGTGCCGTCGCCGCCGCGGGTGAGGCGATGGCGGCGGGGTTCGAGCACGTCAGTCTCGACCTCATCTACGGAACCCCAGGCGAGAGCACCGACGACCTACGGGGGTCGTTGGAAGCGGTGCTGGAAGCCGGGGTGGACCACGTCTCGGCCTACTCCCTGATCGTCGAGGACGGCACCGCCATGGCTCGGCGGGTCCGCCGCGGCGAGCTGCCGATGCCGGACGAGGACGTGTTGGCCGCCGATTACGAGCTCGTCGACGGGGTTCTCTCCAAGGCCGGATTCGACTGGTACGAGGTCTCCAACTGGGCCACCGGCGAAGCGGCACGCTGCGCGCACAACATCGGTTACTGGCGTGGTGGTGACTGGTGGGGTGCGGGACCCGGCGCGCACAGTCACGTCGGTGGCGTGCGGTGGTGGAATCTCAAGTACCCGAGCCGTTACGCGGCCGCCCTGGGAGAGGGGATCTCGCCTGCCGCGGGGCGAGAGGTGCTCGACGCGGAGGACCGACGTGTCGAACGCGTCATGCTGGAACTGCGGCTGCGGGAGGGACTCGCCACCGAGGTGCTCGACGACGCCGGAGTCGCCGAGGCCCGGCGCGCCGTGACCGACGGCCTGCTGCGGGGCGAGGAGTTGCGTTCGGGACGCTGCGTGCTCACCGATCGCGGCAGACTGCTGGCCGACGGGGTGGTCCGCCGACTCGTCGGTTGATACCCACACCTGTCCCGCGCGTCTCGGAGGTGCGGCGGGTGGTTCACCGGAAACGGTGATTCGTCGGAATCCTGCCTGCCGGGAGCGGTCGCCGGCCCGGCCACGTCGGGCGCTTACGGTGCTCGTCCGGGCCCGAACACCGGTGAGAGCGGGTTTCGCGGCACTCACGACCGCCGCCTGCCCGCCACCGTCCTCGTGGCCCTCGGCTCAGCGGTCGAAACACCGTAAACTCGGACGGTGGACCGCAGGCACGGGACGTGTGTCTGCCGAGTCGGACGTGTCCATCCCGGGGCGCGCCGAACGAGGAGGTGACGCTGGTGAATGCGGACGAGCGCCGGTTCGAGGTGCTGCGCGCGATCGTTGCCGACTACGTGTCCACCAACGAGCCGGTCGGTTCCAAGACGCTCGTCGAGCAGCACAATCTGGGTGTGTCCAGTGCCACGGTACGCAACGACATGGCCGTGCTCGAGGAGGAAGGGCTCATCGCGCAGCCGCACACCAGCGCGGGACGGATTCCCACCGACCACGGGTACCGGACCTTCGTCGACCGGCTGCACGAGATCAAACCGCTCACCTCGCCGGAACGCCGTGCCATCCACGCCTTCCTGGAGGGCGCGCTGGATCTCGACGACGTGATGCGGCGGAGTGTCCGGCTGCTGGCCCAGCTCACGCAGCAGGTGGCCGTGGTGCAGTACCCCACGCTGACCCAGTCCACCGTGCGTCACGTCGAGGTGGTGACCATCACTTCGGCGCGGCTCATGCTGGTGCTGATCACCGACACCGGGCGGGTCGATCAGCGTATGGTCGACCTGGGTGATGTCATCGGCGAGGAGGACGTGTCGCGGCTGCGAACCGTGCTCAACTCGGCGATGGCGGGCAAGCGGCTCGCCGAGGCCTCCGCTTCGGTGGCCGAACTCCCCGAGCAGTCTCCCCCGGAGCTGCGGGAGACCATGTCCCGGGTGTGCGGGGTGCTCATCGAGACGTTGGTGGAACACCCCGACGAGCGCATGGTGCTCGGGGGAACCCCCAATCTGACCCGCAACGTCGCCGATTTCCCCGGGTCGTTGCGCCAGGTGCTCGAAGCGCTCGAGGAGCAGGTGGTCGTACTGCGACTGCTGGCGGCGGCACGGGACTCTGATGGTGTGACGGTTCGTATCGGGATGGAGAACGAGGCCGAGGAGATGCAGACGACCTCGGTCGTTTCCACCGGTTACGGTTCGCATGGGACGGTACTGGGGGGGATGGGCGTGGTCGGCCCCACTCGGATGGATTATCCGGGAACGATGGCAGCGGTTCGTGCCGTTGCGTCCTACGTGGGAGAGATCCTGGCGGGGCGGTGACGTCCGCGTCGGCACGTGTGGCGCGCCACGACCGGCCCTTCGGAACTCTTCGGCATGTACCCGCTAGACGAGCAGAGGAAGAGCGCACAAGGTGGCCAAGGACTACTACGGGATCCTCGGGGTATCGAAGGACGCGACCCAGGATCAGATCAAGCGGGCTTACCGCAAGCTTGCGCGGGAACTCCATCCCGACGTCAACCAGGAGGACGGCGCGCAGGAGCGCTTCCGAGAGGTAAGCACTGCTTACGAAGTTCTTTCGGATCCCCAGAAGCGCCAGATGGTCGACCTGGGCGGGGACCCGATGGACAGCGGGGGAGGTGCCGCGGGCGGTCGCGCCGGTGGTGACCCCTTCGCCGGATTCGGCGGCCTCGGCGACATCATGGACGCGTTCTTCGGTGGCGGATCCGGCGGCGCCGCCGGACGTGGACCGCGCAGCCGGATGCAGCAGGGATCCGACGCCCTGTTGCGGCTGGAGCTGACGCTGGAGGAGTGCGCCCAGGGAGTCAACCGCGATGTCACCGTCGACACGGCTGTCGTCTGTGACACCTGTGAGGGTGGCGGCTCCAGCGCGGGCAGCGCCCCCTCCACCTGTGACACCTGTGAGGGCCGCGGCGAGATCCAGTCGGTGCAGCGCTCCTTCCTCGGGCAGGTCATGACCTCGCGTCCCTGCCCCGTCTGCCGCGGCTTCGGCGAGGTGATCACGGATCCCTGCCAGCAGTGCGGTGGCGACGGGCGGGTGCGTTCCCGGCGCACCATCACGGTGAAGATCCCGGCCGGTGTCGGTGACGGGATGCGGGTCCGGCTCGCCGGTGAGGGCGAGGTCGGCCCCGGCGGTGGTCCCGCCGGCGACCTGTTCGTCGAGGTCGAGGAACTGCAACACGAGCGGTTCGTCCGCGACGGTGCCGATCTGCACTGCCACGTCCAGGTGCCCATGACCGCGGCGGCGCTGGGCACGGTGGTCAACATCCGAACCCTCGAGGACGAGGAGGAGCTGACGGTCGAGCCCGGCACGCAGCCGGGTACCGAGTACGTGCTCGACGGCCGTGGGTTGCCCAAGCTGCGTTCCAACGGGCGGGTGAGCGGCCACGGTGACCTGCACGTTCACCTGGATGTGCGGGTGCCGACGAAACTGGACGAGGACCAGGCCGACCTGCTGCGGCAGTTGGCCACCGTGCGTGAGGAGGAGCAGCCCGAACCCACCGTCAGTGCCGGTGGCAACGGGCATCGCAACGGCATCTTCTCCCGTTTCCGAGGCTTCGGTCACCGCTGATCCCGTCCACATCGCTGGTTCCGCCCGGCCCCGTGCTCGCGGGGTCGGAACGGGACGCGGTCCCCGCGCGGCCTGGCCGTCCAACGTGTTTCGGCTCGTCTCCCGGAAGGGGTTAGCGCGATGTCATCCACCCTCCCGGTCTTCTCGGTCGAGGAGCTGCCCACGGGCGAGCTCACCCGGCTGGACGGCCCCGAGGGCAAGCACGCCGCCACGGTGCGTCGGATGCGTTCCGGCGCCCGGCTGTTGCTGTCGGACGGACGGGGCGGTGTGGCCGAGTGTCTGGTGACCGAGGTCGCCAGGGACGCCCTGGACCTGGAGGTGGTGCGGCGGGACAGGGTCCCCGCCGCCGAACCCCGGGTTCGGCTGGTCCAGGCGCTGGTCAAGGGTGACCGTGGTGAACTCGCCGTCGAACTGGCCACGGAGGCGGGGGTCGATCTCGTCACTCCCTGGCGGGCCGAGCGTTGTGTGGCGCGCTGGGAGGACGGCCCTCGTGGCGCCAAGGCACTGGCGCGGTGGCGCAATTCCGCGCTGCAGGCCGCCAAACAGGCACGCAGGGCCTGGATCCCCACGGTGACCGAGCCCTGCTCCACCTCGGAGGTCGCGGAGACGCTGCGTGGCCGCGAGGCCGCTTTCGTGCTGCACGAGTCCGCCGAGCTCGGACTGGCCGACGTCGAGCTGCCCACAGCCGGTGAGATCGCCGTGGTCGTCGGCCCGGAGGGCGGCATCACCGATCAGGAGCTGTCTACACTGCGTGCGGCGGGGGTCCGACCGGTCCGACTGGGGCACGAGGTGCTGCGGGCCTCCACCGCGGGTGCCGTGGCGCTCGGAGCGCTGGGCGCACTCACGCCCCGCTGGCGGTGATCGGGGGTCGGGATCGGGGATCGAGCGGAGCACCCGGTCACGGCGTGATCGGTGGTGGATAGTCTCGCGGGCATGACCGATACCGAACCCTCCCTGTTCGAACGGATGATCGCGGGCGAGATCCCCGCCGATTTCGTGCACACCGACGAGCGCACGATCGCGATCCGCGACATCAGCCCGCAGGCGCCGGTCCACGTGCTGGTGGTCCCCCGCGAGCGGTACCGCAACGCGGCCGAGCTGGCCGCGGCGGATCCGGAGCTGTTGTCCGAACTCGTCAGGGTGGCGGGCCGGATCGCCGAGAGCGAGGGGATCACGGAATCGGGGTACCGCCTGTTGTTCAACACCAACTCCGATGCCGGGCAGACCATCTTCCACGTGCATCTGCACCTGCTCGGCGGACGCCAGTTGGGGCCGTTGGCCTGACCGGTCGACCTGACCACACCGACAGCGGGGGTGTGCTCGGCGCGTTCCGGGGAACGAACATCGGCGCTAATCCAGTTGTTCGTTGCTCTACCATTGACAGTGACAGGATCCAGTACCGAAATCGCGCTTCAGCGCAGGAAGCAGGCCGGTAACAGCGTGGCCGGAACCGCAGCGGACGGGGCGGCGGCTCGTTCGGGAAACGAGTCGTCCCAGCCCCAGAAGGCACAGTCCACCCGAACAGTGCCCGACACGGCGGTGCTCGCCCTGCTCGGCTCGAAGGACGAGAACCTTCGGACCGCGGAGGAGGCACTCGACGCCGATGTCCACGTACGGGGCAACGAGGTGAGCATCTCCGGGGAGCCCACCGAGGTCGCGTTCGCCGAGCGGGTGTTCGACGAACTCATCGAGCTGGTTTCCAAGGGCAACCAGCTCACCCCCGACATCGTGCGTCGCAGCGTGACGATGCTTTCCGCCAGTAACGGGGACTCACCCAGTGACGTGCTGACCATGGACGTGCTGTCCCGTCGCGGGCGCAGTATCCGTCCGAAGACCGCCAACCAGAAGCGCTACGTCGACGCCATCGACGAGAACACGGTCGTCTTCGGCATCGGACCGGCCGGAACCGGCAAGACCTATCTGGCGATGGCCAAGGCGGTGCAGGCTCTGCAGGCCAAGGAGGTCAACCGCATCATCCTCATCCGGCCCGCCGTGGAGGCCGGGGAGCGGTTGGGGTACCTGCCGGGAAGCCTCTACGAGAAGATCGATCCCTATCTGCGGCCGCTCTACGACGCGCTGTACGACATGATCGACCCCGAATCGGTCCCCAGGCTGACCCAGGCCGGAACCATCGAGGTCGCCCCGTTGGCTTACATGCGCGGACGTACCCTCAACGACGCCTTCATCATCCTCGACGAGGCGCAGAACACCACGCCGGAACAGATGAAGATGTTTCTGACCAGGTTGGGTTTCGGCTCCAAGATCGTGGTTACCGGTGACGTGACGCAGATCGACCTGCCCGGTGGTCAGCGCAGCGGACTCAAGGTCGTCCGCGAGATCCTGGAGGGGATCGACGACATCCTGTTCTCGACCCTGGACAGCCAGGACGTGGTGCGGCATCGCCTGGTCGGTGAGATCGTCAACGCGTACGACCGTTGGCAGGAACACCAGGACGGTGAGGGCGGCAATCCTGCCCGAAAGACACGAATCTCCGAGGGGCGGGCGCACGAGCAGGCATGAGTATCGAGATAGCCAACGAGTCCGTCGTACGGGTGCCCGAGACCACCATCGTCTCCGTTGCCCGCTTCACGCTGGACCGCATGGGCGTGAGCAGGTTGGCCGAGCTGTCCATCGTGCTGGTCGAGCTCGACGTGATGGCCGACCTGCACGAGCGCTGGATGGACCTGTCAGGTCCCACCGACGTGATGGCGTTCCCCATGGAGGAGTACGAGGCGCCACGCGGGCAGGACTCCACCGAGACCAGCCCGGGACTGCTCGGTGACATCGTGCTGTGTCCCGAGTTCGCCAGGGATCAGGCACGCAAGGCCGGTCACGGGATGGAGGACGAACTCTACCTGCTCACGGTGCACGGGGTGCTGCACCTGCTCGGCTATGACCACGCCGAGCCGGAGGAGGAGCGCGAGATGTTCGCGTTGCAGAACCGGCTGCTCGCCGAGTTCCGCGAGGCCAAGACGGAGGCCGATCGCGCCGCACAGCAACGCGACGCCGATTCACGAGTGTTGGGTGTGGTGGGGCTCGACGAGTCCCAGGAGGCCACGGCCGACGGCGATTCCGAACGGTAACGGACTTTCTCATAGTGTTCACCGGAATCATGGCGCTGCTGGTGTGGGCCGTGTTGTTGGTGTTGGCGGCCGGTGTGTTCGCGGCTGCCGACGCGGCCATCGGAACGGCTTCGCACGCCAGAGTCGAGGAGCTACTGCGGCAGGGAAGAGCCGGAGCGGCACAGTTCGCCAGGGTGCTGGCCGACCGCCCCAGGCACGTCAACCTGTTGCTGCTGTTGCGGTTGACCTGCGAGCTCACCGCGACGGTGCTGGTAACCGTGATGGTGCTCGAGGTGAGCGCCACGCCCGGCTGGTCGGTGCTGTTCGCCGTGCTGATCATGTTGGTGGTTTCCTACGTGCTCGTCGGCGTGGGACCGCGAACCATAGGTCGCCAGCATCCCTACGGGGTGGGACTCGTGGTGGCGGGACCGGTAGCCGTGCTGGCCCGTCTGCTCAACCCGCTGACGCGGTTGCTGATTTTCGTGGGAAACGCCATCACTCCCGGCCGTGGTTTCCGTGAGGGGCCGTTCTCCTCGGAAGTGGAGCTGCGGGAACTCGTCGATCTGGCCGGGGAACGCGGCGTGGTCGCCGCCGGTGAGCGCGAGATGATCCACTCGGTCTTCGAGCTCGGCGACACCACGGCACGCGAGGTGATGGTGCCGCGCACCGAGATGATCTGGATCGAGCGCGTCAAGACTCCCCGGCAGGCACTGGCGCTCGCCCTGCGTTCCGGTTTCTCCCGTATTCCCGTGATCGGTGACAGTGTCGACGACATCGTCGGGATCGTCACGCTCAAGGAACTGGCCAGGATGACCACCGAGCGCGGCGAGTCCTCCGATTCCGAGAGCGTCCGGGTCTCCGAGCTGATGCGGGAGGCCAGTTTCGTGCCGGATTCCAAGCGGCTGGACGAGTTGCTCAAGGAGATGCAGCTCTCGCGCAGTCACATGGCTATAGCCGTGGACGAGTACGGCGGCACGGCGGGACTGCTGACCATCGAGGACATCATCGAGGAGATCGTCGGTGAGATCACCGACGAGTCAGACCGGGAGGAACACCGTCCGGTCGAGTGGCTCGACGAGGAACTGGTTCGGGTCAGTTCACGGTTGCCGGTGGCCGATCTCGCGAGCCTGTTCGAGGTGGAGCTCGACGATTCCGAGGTCGAGACCGTCGGCGGGTTGCTCGCGCAGCGCCTCGGCCGTGTCCCCCTCCCCGGGGCCGAGGCCGAGATATCCGGACTCCGGTTGCGTGCCGAAGGGGGTAAGGACCATCGCGGGCGTATCCGGATCAACGCGTTGCTGGTTCGCAGGGCGAGTGAGTCCAACGGGCACAACACCGCCGATGACGAAAGGAATTCGCAGCATGGCTGAACGCATCGAGACCGTGGCCGAGCGGCTCGACCCCGAGGACGGCAAGATCGTGACGTTGGCGCGGTCGGCGCGGGCGCGCATCGGCGCGGCGGAGGGCGCCGCCGTGCGCGACACCGACGGCAGAACCTACACCGGCTGCACCGTGCGATTGACCGCGCTGCGGCTGACCGCGTTGCAGGTGGCGGTGGCCGCCGCCACCTCCAGTGGGGCCGAGGAGCTGGAAGCGGCGGCCGTTGTCACTGACGCTGGTGAAGTGGATGCCGACTCGGTGGCGGCGGTTCGGGAGCTGGCGAGTACGGCACCGGTGTTCCGGGCGGGCGGTGACGGCGAGGTCGTCGAGCTCTCGCGAGGGACCTGACGAATCCGACCGGTGCCGACCGGGTGGCTCAACGCCACTCGGTCAGTCCCGCGTCGTAGGGGGAGGCACGTGGTGGTGGTTCCTCCCCCGCTTCGGTGAAGGCCTGCAACGCCCGCACCAACCCAGCGCGATCCTCGTGCGGGATTCGTTCGACGATGGCCGAGATCTCGCTACGGCGGTACTCGGTGACCCGATCCACCAGGTCGCGGCCCGCTTCGGTGAGGCTGACCGTGATCTCCCGCCGGGACTCGGGATTGCTGTTGCGCTGCGCCCACCCCGCTGTGACCAGCCTGTCCACCGTTCTGGTCGCCGTGGACGGATTCACTCCCAGCATCTCCGCGAGCGAGACCAGCTTCAACGGGCCCCGCGAGCCGAGGGCCACCAGCAGTCGGAACTGCGGCAGCGTGATCGGCCCGGCAACCGCGGCGACCGATTTCGCCGAGACTCCCACCAGTAACCGGGAAGCGGTCAGTACCGCCTCGGTGATCGCGTCCACCTCGTCACCGTGCGGCGGCATTTCGTTACGCATGTCGCCATTTTCACATTGACGTGTACAGGGCAAGAGTTGCATCATGCAACGGTGATGGCGGAAGCCGTAAAACGATCGATAGCCCTGCCCGTAGCGGTACGTGGGCGGATCGGGATCTGGCTCCGCGAACGTGGCAGCGGCCTGATGGCCCTCGCACTGCTGGTCGGCCTCGGTTCGGGGCTCGGCGCCATAGCCTTTCGGTGGCTGATCACGTCCGCGACCGAGCTGTTCTCCGGACGTCCCGAATACACCGACGTGCCCGGTGCGCCACACCCCTGGTTGCCCGGCCTCGGAATCTGGTTTCTGGTGCTGGTCCCCGCCATCGCGGGACTCATCTACGGCCCACTGGTCTACTGGTTCGCTCCCGAAGCCAAGGGACACGGTGTTCCCGAGGTCATGTACGCCGTATCGGAACGCGGCGGCCGGATAAAACCTCAGGTCAGTCTGGTCAAGGCTCTGGCCTCAGCGCTGTGCATCGGTGGTGGCGGATCAGTCGGCAGGGAAGGTCCGATCGTGCAGATCGGGTCCGCGCTCGGCTCGACCATGGGACGCGGCATGCGGCTCACCGAGCGGAGAATGCGAGTGCTGGTCGCCTGCGGCGCGGCAGGCGGCATCGCCGCCACGTTCAACGCCCCCATGGCGGGACCGTTCTTCGCGATGGAGCTCATCCTGCGCGACTTCACGGTGGAGTCCTTCGGCGCCGTGGTGCTGTCCAGCGTCACCGCCAGCGTGATCGGACGCGCCGTGATGGGCAACGAGGCGTTCCTCTCGCTGCCCGACTTCCACCTGCGGAACCCGAGCGAATTCCTGCTGTTCGCGCTGCTCGGCGTGCTCATCGGTGCCGCCGGGGTGCTGTTCTCCAAGGTCCTCTACCGCATAGAGGACCTCTGCGACCGAATATGGCGCGGTCCGGAGTGGCTGCGTCCCGGCGTCGGCGGGTTGTTCCTCGGCCTGCTGTTGCTGGTGCTGCCGCAGATGTACGGCGTCGGCTATCCGGTGCTGGGCAACGCCATCAACGGCAACTACGCCATCTGGTTCCTGGTGATACTGCTACTGGGCAAGATGATCGCCACCAGCCTCACCATCGGCATCGGCGGATCCGGGGGCGTGTTCGCACCCGCCCTGTTCATCGGCGGCATGGGCGGCACCGCGTTCGGTCTCGTCGCTCACGGACTGATCCCGGAGATCGCCGGATCGCCGGGAGCCTACGGGCTCATCGGAATGGGGGCGGCCTTCGCCGGATCGGCACGGGCGCCCATGACGGCTGTGATCATCCTGTTCGAGCTGACCGGGCAGTACTCGATCATCCTGCCACTGATGCTCGCCGTCGTGGTCGCGACGTTGATCAGCAGAACACTCAGCAGGGACACGATCTACACCACCAAGCTGAGCAGGCGCGGCATCGACCTCGACGCCAGGCAACGGCGTGGTCGGTTGCCGGACCGCACGGTCTCCGACGTGATGGATCCGCTGCCGGAAACGTTGACCACGCGGACCGGGCTCTCCGAAGCCGCGCGACGGCTGGCCCAGAGCACTGACTCCGTGCTGCCCGTGCTGGACGACGAAGGGCGCTACAAGGGGTGTGTCACGGCGGGGGCCGTGGCCGAAGTGCTCGGGGACGGCACCGTGGACAACGGCGAGGTCGGCGACCTGCTGGAGAGCCCCCCGACGATCGCTTCCGGGAGCAAGCTCGTCGACGCGCTCGACTCGCTGGTCTCCGTCGAGGTGACCGCTGCTCCCGTGCTGGAGGAGCAGGGTACCCAACCGGTCGGTTGGATCAGTCACCGAACGCTGTTGAGCTGTATGGGGACGACCGCCAACAGCGGCTGAGAACGGTTTTCAAGGACGTGCTCCCGGGGCCCGTTCGGCTCCACCCGCCGTGGGTAGCGGTGGAGTGACCGGGCTCCCCACACGTCAGTGGGATGGCGGGCACGTCAGAATAGAGCCGTGACCAGCTCAAGCGAAACACATCGATCCGGATTCGCCTGCTTCGTGGGACGTCCCAACGCCGGCAAGTCGACGTTGACCAACGCGCTCGTCGGCACGAAGGTGGCCATCACCTCCAGCAAGCCGCAGACCACGCGGCACGCGATCCGAGGGATCGTGCACCGGACCGACGCGCAGTTGGTCATCGTGGACACGCCGGGACTGCACCGTCCCCGGACCCTGCTGGGAGAACGACTCAACGACCTGGTGCACGAAACGTGGTCCGAGGTCGATGTCATCGGCTTCTGCGTGCCCGCCGACCAGAAGATCGGTCCCGGCGATCGCCACATCGCCGCGGAGCTCGCCAAGGTGGCCCGTCGTACCCCGGTGATCGGTGTCGTCACCAAGACCGACGTGGTGAGCAGACCACGCGTGGCCCAACAACTGGTCGCCATGCAGGAACTCATGGACTTCACCGAGATCGTTCCGGTCTCGGCGGTGGACAGGTTCCAGATGGACGTTCTCTCCGATCTGCTGGTGCGGCAGGTTCCGGAGGGACCGCAGCTGTACCCGGACGGCGAGATCACCGACGAGCCCGAGGAGTCGTTGATCTCCGAACTCATCCGCGAGTCGGCCCTGGAAGGGGTGCGTGACGAACTGCCGCACTCACTGGCGGTGGCCATCGACGAGATGGCCCCCAGGGAGGACTACGACAACCTGGTGGACATCTACGCATCGCTGTACGTGGAGCGTTCCAGCCAGAAGGCCATCGTGATCGGTAGGAGCGGGGAACGCCTCAAGGAGGTCGGCGAGACCGCCAGGCGGCACATCCAGGCGCTGCTGGGCAGCAAGATTTACCTGGATCTGCAGGTGAAGGTCGCCAAGGAATGGCAGCGCGATCCCAAGCAGCTTCGCAAGCTGGGCTTCTAGGGTCGCGGCGCGAACTCGTTTGGCTCGCGTGATCGTATCTTCGACCGGGTTGGGACGTTCCGGTGTGTGAGTCCGGTCCACAGCAGGGCGGCGGGGCACATCCAGCAGCGATACGCCACCTGCCCGCCGCCTCGCGATGGGTCCGGCTCAGGCGCCGGCGCCACTGGTTTCTCGCGGGTCGGGGTCCGGGCTCGTAGCGGTGACCGGTTCGCGATGATCACTGCTATCGAGGGTCAGCGCGTCGTGATGATCCAGCCGAGTAGCGGTCCCGCGAGTGCTGCCTCCAGCCGTCATGGTGTTGCTCCTGACGCGAGTGGTGCTCTCCGCGCTACGCGTTTGTCGCTATCAACGGCATGGTGGCGATGCCGAGCAAGATCAGCGGCACGATCGCCAGGAGCACCAGCCCGAGCACGCAGTAGCCGACCGCCAGCCCGGCCGTGGCCATGCCGTCTCCCTCGGTCCCGTCGCGCCGGATCTGTTTCTTGGCCACGTGCCCGAACACTACGCCCAGGATCGCCGGTATGAGCCCCAGTCCCCACATGCATGTCAACAGGATGCTCGACAGCGAGAGCACCATCGAGGTGATCGCCATTCCGTTGTTCCGGGGAGGCTGCGCAGTGAGATAAACCGGTCCGCCCGGCTGGGCCGGCGGGTACTGCTGATACTGGGGGTGCTGCTGGTACTGCGGGTACGGTTGGCCCGGCTGGTAACCGGGATAACCAGCACCGCCGTACGACCCCTGGTAGGGATGGGGAAAGCCACCGCTGTCCGACGGCGGACTGTGCGGATTCTGATCGTACGGATCGCTCATGCTGCTCCTTCCGGGTTGTCGGCAAGATCCAACCACGCCGGACGACCGAAGTGACGCACCGTTCCCAACCGGCTGAGCCGTGGGTACGACCTGCTCGGTCGGCGTCGGCAGTGAATTCTCGTCCGCCGGGGTAGTACGGATTCGATGCGGCACCCCACCCTTGCGGTTCCTCGCCGTGGGAGAAATCGTGCGGTACGAGAACCGTACCGAGGCGCTTCTCCCGCGAGTGCCCCGAAATCGTAAGCGGGGGAGCCCTTCGTGCCCCACGGTCGTGGCGCGAGCCGGACTCCCGCGCGTTCGCCGGACATCGAGGTGGGACAAGCGTGCCCAGCTCGGGGACTCGTCGGAGGTGATTCTTGGGGACCGGATCCGCGGCCCGTCGATTCGGGCCGTTCCGTACGCTTTCGGTGGCCGTCGGGCTCGGCGTCCTCGCCGCGGTGTTGCTGATCTCACCCGTGGAGCCGCCGTGCCCGTTCAAGATGCTGGGACTGGACGGCCCCATGTGCGGGGGCACCCGCATGCTCCGGGCGTTGCTGGCGGGTGATCCGTTGCTCGCCCTGGAATTCAACGCCTTCGTACTGTTGGTGTTGTCCCCGGTGGCGCTGTCCTTGTTCGTGGCGGCGGCACGTTTCGAGCTGGGCAGAACACGGCGGATCTGGCCCGCGGGCCGCGGCGGGTCGACGTGCGCGTACCTGCTGGGGGCGGGGCTGCTGCTGTGGACGATCCTCCGCAACATTCCCGTTCCGCCCCTGACGACGCTGTCCACCTGAGTCCCCCGTGATGGGATGATGCGAACGTGAGCCTGTATCGGGATGTCGGTGTCGTGCTGCGCGTGGGCAAGCTCGGCGAGGCCGACCGGATCGTCACACTGCTGACCCGGCGGTACGGCAAGGTGCGCGCCGTGGCCAAGGGGGTGCGTCGCACCGGTTCCCGGTTCGGCGCCAGGCTGGAACCGTTCGCACACGTGGATGTCCAGCTGCACACCGGAAGAACGCTCGATGTGATCACCCAGGTGCAGACCCTGGACGCCTTCGGGATGGGGATAGTCGGTGACTACCGGCGCTACACCACGGCCTGCGCCGCGTTGGAGACCGTCGACCGCATCGTCGCGGAGGAACGCGAACCGGTGCTGCGCGTGTACCTGCTCACCGTCGGAGCGTTGCGCGCCTTCAGCGGCAGAGACCGGGATCCCTCGTTGGTGCTGGACTCCTTCGTGCTGCGGGCCATGGCGTTCGCCGGATGGTCACCGGCGCTGGGCGAATGCGCCCGTTGCGGTCTCGCCGGGCCACACCCGGCGTTCAGCGTGGCCGCGGGAGGCACTGTCTGCGCCGAGTGCAGACCCACGGGTGCGGTTCGTCCGGCCGCCACGACGATCCGACTGCTGAACGCCCTGCTCAACGGCGAGTGGGCAGTGGCGGAGGAGTCCGGTGAGTCCGTGCGCGGTGAGGCCAGCGGGTTGGTCGCCGCTCACCTGCAATGGCATCTGGAGCACCGGTTGCGGTCGTTGCCCCTGGTCGAGCGGCACGCGGCGGCTGATCCAGAGGTGCGTGAGCACGAGTCGCCGAATCCCGTGCCCGAGCTCATCCGGCAACGCGCGAGCGGGGTCGAGGACTCGGTCGAGCGCGACACTCCGACCGGGGCTGCCCAGTCGGCCCATTCCGGATCGGCCCAGCCCGATTCCGTCACCGGGTCGGGGGATTCGTGATAGTCCGTCCCTGTCGTCCCGAGGATGCCGTGGCGGTACGTCGGATCTGTGTGGCTACGGGGGACGCGGGGGAGCACTCGCGTCACATCCTGCGTGACCCGGAGCTGATGGCCCACGTTTTCGCGGGGCCCTATCTCGCCCTGCAACCGCGACTGTGTTTTCTGGCCGAGATCTCGGGACAACCGCTCGGTTATGCGGTGGCGGCGCTGGACTCGACCGAGTTCTACCACCGCTGGCAGCGGGAGTGGACCCCGGCGTTCGCGGCCAGTCATCCGCTCACCGGTGCCGAGGAACGATCCGACGACGCCGACGAGCACTTGCGGCTGTTGCTGCATCGACCGCTGCGAATGCTGTTGCCGGACTCGGGGAGCTATCCTTCGCACCTGCATATCAACGTGCTTTCCGGAGCCCGCCGTAGCGGACTGGGTGCGGCGCTGCTGCGCACACTGTTCACCGCGCTGGAACAGGCCGGTTCCCCGGGGGTGCAGCTCGGTGTGCGGGCCACCAATGCCGCCGCTCACGCGTTCTACCGTGCGATGGGGATGACACGCCTGCCGTTGGACGACGGCCCCGCCATCCGGTTCGGCCGACCACTGGGCGGGTAGTGCCGTCGCGTTCGCGAGAATGGGAGACGGTTCGGGAAGGACTCGGCCCAGCGACCACGAAGGGGACCCATCGATGCTGCGACGCCGCGGGCGGGACAGGGAAGCGCCGAACGTACGGGCGCCCGACCCGCATCCCTCCGGAGCACAACCCCCCTCACTTCCACCGGAGCTGGTGCCCAACCACGTCGCCGTGGTCATGGACGGCAATGGCAGGTGGGCGAACGAGCGCGGTCTGCCGCGTATCGAGGGGCACAAACGCGGTGAGGCGGTGGTCCTGGAACTGACGCGCGGGGCGATCCAGCTGGGGGTGCAGTGGCTGTCGCTGTACGCCTTCTCCACCGAGAACTGGAAACGCAGCCCCGATGAGGTCAAGTTCCTGATGGGCTTCAACCGGGACGTGATCCACCGCAGGGTGGACGAGCTCGACGAACTCGGTGTACGGGTGCGTTGGGCGGGTCGGCGTCCCAAACTCTGGCGCAGTGTCGTCGACGAGCTGCGGGCCGCGGAGCGGCGTACCGCCGAGAACCAGGTCATGAACCTGACGATGTGCGTCAACTACGGCGGGCGCGCGGAGATCGGCGACTCGGCACGTGAGATCGCCAGGCTCGCCGCGGCGGGCAAGATCAATCCGGACAAGGTGGACCAGCGTACGGTGGCACGCCACCTGTACCAGCCCCAGATGCCGGATGTGGATTTGTTCATCCGTCCCTCCGGGGAACGCCGCACCTCCAACTTCATGCTCTGGCAGTCCGCCTATGCCGAGATGGTCTTTCAGGACACGCTGTTCCCGGACGTGGACCGCACTCACTTCTGGGACGCCTGCGCCGCTTACGCGCGCCGTGATCGTCGATTCGGCGGTGCGGTGGACCGAACCGAGCCGGATTCGAGCTCGGCCGAGCCCGATGGGGAGCAACATTGATGTCGAGTGAAGCCGCCGGGACGGCCGATCTGCTGACAGTGGCCAAACGCGCGCTGGAGAACTACTACGAGGTACGGGTCGACGACGACGGCGCGCTGACCTTCCTGCACTCCGGTACGCCGTGCGCGTTGCAGGCGATGCGCCTCGCCGAGGGGCTGACCGTGCTGAGTCTGACCTGCGTAATCGCCTGGGACCTGCCCCAGGAGGACGCGATAGCTCGATGGGTGGCCGAACGCGCCGGCCAGGGCATGTTCGGCACGCTCGGTGTGGTGCGCACCGAGGGTGGAACGGATCTCACGCTGCGCTATGCGTTCCCCGCGGACGGGATGGCGGAGGAGCCGTTGGCCACGTTGCTGATGCTCGTGATTTCCGGCGGGTCGCAGCTGCGGGGGGAACTCGCCGAGGCGTTCGGTTCCGAGGTTGTGGCCGGGTTCGGCGATCCCGGCTGAACGGGACCTCGTTCCGGTGGCGGGGTTCCTCGAACCGGTGGCGGAGAGCACGGGCCCGACCAGTGAGCTCTCCGGGGGCCGTGTGGCCGTTCGTGACTCCGGTTCCCGGCATGTTCCGTGACGGGCGGGTGTCGCTCGCCCGGTGGATATCAGACTCCGCACTCGGAGCAGGTGCCGATTATCTCGACGGTGTGATCCACCTCGGAGAAGCCGTGCTCGGTGGCGATCCGTTCCGCCCAGTCCTCCACCGGGGGGTCCGCCACCTCGACCGTTCTGCCGCAGTACCGGCAGACCAGGTGATGGTGGTGGTCGGTGGAGCACTTCCGGTAGACGGCTTCCCCGGAGTCACTGCGAAGTACGTCGATCTCACCCGCGTCGGCCAGCGACTGCAGCGTGCGGTAGACGGTTGTCAGTCCGATACCTTCGCCGCGGTTCCGCAGCTGCTCGTGCAGTTCCTGCGCGGAGCGGAAATCGTCGATCTCGCTGAGTAGACGCGACACCGCGGCCCGCTGCTTGGTGGACCGCAGACCCGGGATCGCGGCCGAGGGACGCTCGCTGGAGGTCACGCTTTCTCCGTCTTCTGCTCGGGTGTGTGTACGGGGTTGTGAGTGGATTCTCGTTCTCGCGTGCGGAGCCCCGCTCAGGGGAGGTCGACGATCCCTCGGTCGAATCGTGTCATCGACTAGGGCGCGTTCACCGTGGAGGCGTTCTCGTCCTCCGAACCCTCTTCCGCGTGGGCTACGGCGTCCACGACTATGTGCGCCAGATGGTCGTCCACCAGCCGGTAGACCACCTCGCGCCCGTTGCGGCGGCCACGCACCACACCAGCCGTTTTCAGCACCCGGAGATGTTGGCTGATGAGCGGCTGGGCCACGCCGAGCGCGTCGACGAGTTCGTGCACACAGCGTTCGCCGACGCGCAGTTGCAGCACGATGGCGATCCGCACCGGCGCCGCCAGTGCCCGCAGCAACTCACCCGCCTCGGTAAGGGTCTCCGGGTCACCGGCGGGGACCGTGGCCGGTTCGGCTCGTTCGCCGGAGTGCTCTTCGTCGTTGCGCATGAGAGGTGATCAGCGGCACTACCACGTGATGACCGACCGCCCGCCGGTCACGGCGGTACGAGTCCTCCGAGGCACACGCGGCGCAGTGTCGTGGCCGAAGGGGTCCTTTCGTCGCCTCGTCGCGAGTTGGTCGCGGAACACCGTCCATCCTACGGGCGTCGTCCACTTCGGCGGGCGCAGCCGAGGTCGCGGGTGTCGGCACTGCGGGGTGGGGCCGCGCCGCCCGCGATGCTGCCTCGGTACGCTGGGAAACTCACCGTCGGGAATCCGCGGGACCAGCCCGGCCGACTCGTCGAGTACCGAACCGACTTCCGGCCGGAGCCCGAGCAACCAGCGACAAGCGTGGAGTGAGCGTGCCCACCGACCAGATCGAAACGATCGTGAATCTGTGCAAGCGTCGTGGCTTCGTCTACCCGAGCGGCGAAATTTACGGCGGTACCCGGTCGGCATGGGATTACGGGCCGCTCGGGGTGGAGCTCAAGGACAACATCAAGCGCCAGTGGTGGCGCAGCATGGTGCAGGGGCGGGACGACGTCGTCGGCCTGGACTCCTCGGTCATCCTGCCGCGCGAGGTATGGGAAGCGTCCGGGCACGTGCAGGAGTTCGTGGATCCGTTGGTCGAGTGCACCGCCTGTCACCACCGGCACCGTTCCGACCAGCTCGCCGAGGAGTACGCCGAGCGTACCGGCAAGGACGTCGACGACAGCGACCTCTCCGAGGTGCCCTGCCCGAACTGCGGGAACCGCGGCCAGTTCACCGAGCCGAAGATGTTCAACGGCCTGCTCAAGACCTTCCTGGGTCCTGTCGACTCGGAGGAGGGGCTGCACTACCTGCGCCCGGAGACGGCTCAGGGCATCTTCGTCAACTTCCTGAACGTGATGACCACGGCGCGCAAGAAACCGCCGTTCGGGATCGGCCAGGTCGGCAAGTCGTTCCGCAACGAGGTGACCCCCGGAAACTTCATCTTCCGCACCCGCGAGTTCGAGCAGATGGAGATGGAGTTCTTCGTCGAGCCGGGTGAGGACGAGTCCTGGCACGAGTACTGGATCGCCAACCGCACCGAGTGGTACACCGGGCTCGGCATCGATCCGAACAACATCCGCCATTACGAGCACCCCAAGGAAAAGCTCTCGCACTACTCCAAGCGGACCGTCGACATCGAGTACCGCTTCGGCTTCAGCGGCAGCGAGTGGGGTGAGCTGGAGGGCGTCGCGAACCGGACGGACTTCGACCTGACCACCCACTCCAATCATTCCGGCGTGGACCTGTCGTACTTCGACCAGACCAGCAACTCCCGCTACCGTCCCTACGTGATCGAGCCCGCGGCCGGGCTCGGCAGGCCGATGATGGCCTTCCTGGTCGACGCCTACCGCGAGGACGAGGCCCCCAACGCCAAGGGCGGGGTGGACAAGCGCGTCGTGCTCAAGCTCGACCGCAGGCTGGCGCCGATCAAGGTCGCGGTGCTGCCGCTGTCGCGGAACGCCGATCTCTCCCCGAAGGCGCGGGACGTCGCGGCCACGCTGCGCCGCAACTGGAACATCGACTTCGACGACGCGGGTGCCATCGGAAGGCGCTACCGCAGGCACGACGAGATCGGTACCCCGTTCTGCGTCACGGTCGACTTCGACTCGCTGTCCGATCACGCGGTTACGGTGCGCGAACGCGACACGATGGAGCAGGAGCGGGTGGCCATCGACAAGCTGGAGGCGTACCTGGCGGCTCGCCTGGTCGGCTGCTGATCCCGGGGCTCGCGCGTCGTCGGTGGCGGATCTGCAACGATGCGTGACGTGACCCATCACCCCGAAACCGGCCGGACGCGGCGCCGTGGGCGCATCACCGTCTGGATCGGCAGAGCATTCCTCGGTGCGCTGCTGGTCGCCTCGCTGGTGCTCGGTGGTACCGCTTTCCGGGTCTGGCAGGTAGCGCTCGTCGATCATCGGCGCAGCGCCGACATGATCGTGGTTCTCGGGGCCGCGCAGTACAACGGGGACCCCTCCCCGGTGTTGCGCAGCAGGCTGGAGCACGCGCTGGAGCTCTATCGGAGTGGGCTCTCCGAGCACATCGTCACTGTCGGCGGTAACCAGGCCGGTGACAACTACACGGAGGCCCAGGCGGGCAGCATGTGGTTGATCGAGCAAGGGGTGCCGCCGGGAGCCGTGGTGGAGGCCGAGGTCGGCAGCGACACGCTGCGCAGCATCCGTGCCGTCTCCGAGGTCGCCGAGCGCCGCGACTGGGACTCGGCGCTGATCGTCAGCGACCCCTGGCACTCCTGGCGGTGTCGGACCATGGCCGAGGACCAGGGGTTGCGGGCCATGGTCTCGCCGACCAGGAGCGGCCCGACCGAGGACGTGCGGACCGCCTACATCCTGCGCGAGGCGGCCGCGATGTTGTTCTACCGCCTCATGCACGCCTCGGCGGACGTCACCGGATACGGACTCGGGTAGCGGTAGGAGTTCATCGGCCCACCGCCGACGCGCTGACTCGTTCGCGGCGTGTTGTCGGATCCGTTCCGTAGGCTGTGGTCGATGTCCGCACTCCGGCCGCCGGGCTACGCCGAGCACGACTCACAGCGGCTGGTCGACGAGTCCCCCAAGGTCTCCGAGTCGGCCGGCGGGGAGCCGCTGCCGCGTGCGCCCTTCGCACGTGATCGTGCGCGCGTGCTGCACTCGGCAGCGTTGCGTCGTCTCGCGGGCAAGACTCAGGTGATGGGGCCCGGTGAGGGTGATGTCCCCCGGACGAGGCTCACCCATTCCCTGGAGGTCGCACAGATCGGTCGCGCCATCGCGGTGGAGCTGGGAACCGACCCCGACGTGGTGGACACCGCCGGGTTGGCCCATGACATCGGTCATCCGCCGTTCGGCCACAACGGGGAAGACGCGCTCGCGGAGCTCGCGGCGGACTGCGGTGGTTTCGAGGGCAACGCACAGACGTTGCGGATCCTGACCAGACTCGAACCCAAGCTGGTGGCTCCGGACGGTACCGAGTGCGGTCTCAATCTCACCCGTGCCTGCCTGGACGCCGCCACGAAATACCCGTGGCCGCTGTCGCACGACGGATACGGCAAGTTCGGGGTCTACGAGTCGGACTCGGCCGTGTTCCGGTGGCTGCGACTGGGAGCGCCTTCCCGCGCGCGTTGTCTGGAGGCCCAGATCATGGACTGGGCCGACGACGTCGCCTATTCGGTGCACGACTTGGAGGACGGGGTGCACACCGGGCGGATCGCACCGCGGGCTCTGTTGGATCCCGAGGAACGTGGGGAGATCCTGCGTATCGCGGACAAGTACTTCCGTGGGCAGCGACCGCTGGACACCGGATCGTTGGAGGCGGCGGCTTTCGAACTGGTGGCGAACCCCGCTCTCGCGGCCGTGCTCGACTACGACGGTTCGGTCACCGCGCAGGTGGCGCTCAAGCGGCTGACCAGTGAGCTGGTGGGACGGTTCGTCGCCGCGGCGGTACGAGCCACCAGGTCGGAGTTCGGGACCGGTCCGCTGACGCGTTACGCGGCCGATCTGGTGGTGCCGGAAGAGGTGGCCGCCGAGGTGGCGGTACTCAAGGCCATGGCACTGCGTTACGTCATGAGCGATCCGGAGCGGCTGCGGCTGCAGGAGTCCCAGCGTCGGATCCTCACCGAGTTGGTCAATGTGCTGGCGCGGGCCGCTCCTGCCTCGTTGACTCCGGCGGCGCGGGTCGCCTGGGAGGCCGCCTCCGACGACCGCGGGCGACTGCGTGCCTTGCTCGATCAGGTGGCCTCGTTCACCGACGCCCAAGCGGTGTCCTGGCATGCACATTGGGTGACTAAAACCGGTTATTCAGTGTGACCTATGTCAGACAAGGCAGCGTAAAACGCATCTGTTGGTGCACGCTAATACGCAGCGTGATTTTTACTGGTCATGATTCCAACTTTCGTGTGAAAATTTGCGGCAGTCCCCGATAAGCCGCCAGGAGCCCCGATGTCCAACGACGTGAACCGGCATCACATCCAGAAGGTCGTCGTCGACGGCGAGCCCTACATCAACTCGGACAATGTCGCCGACTGGGTGACGGATCTGCGCTGGCAGGATCCCGCCGCCGAACGCGCGGCCGGCTACATCGCCCAGGAGCTCCGCCTGATGGGGCTGGCCGACATCGAGGAGACGCTGGGGTAATCGAGGAGACGCTGGGGTAGTAGCCTCCCGCGGCCTCTTCGCCGCTTCGGCCGCCCGACGGTCGGACTCGGCGGAATCCCTCCGAAAGCTCGCCCGGTACGGCCTCTCACTGGCAGACTCGCCTCCGGTAAAGCCTCGCGAGACCGATCGGAGTACCGCGTCGTGGTGAACACCGAGTTGCGATTCCTGTGGTGGCTGCACCGGCGGCTCGCCCCCGACCCCCGTGAGAACCACTGCTGGTCCCCGTACTCGGTGACGACGGCACTGGGGCTGCTCGCGGAGATCACGCGGGGACGGACCCGCGCCGAGGTCGTCGAGGCCCTGGGGACGGATCCGGCGGAGCCGGAGTTCGTCGAATCGCTGAACGCGGCAGCGCGTCCCGAGGCCGAATCCCGGGACAGCGTCGAATCCCGGGACAGCGTCGCCCTCGCGGTCGCCAACCGGCTGTGGGCCGACGAGCGGCTACCGCTCGAAACGGACTCCCCGGCGGCACTCGAACAGCGGTTCGGCGCGGGGATTCGCACCGCCCCGTTCCGGGACGCCCCGGAACGGACACGGGAGCGGATCAACCAGGACGTGGCGGACGTGACCCGGCAGTTGATCCCCGAGCTGGTCAAACCGGGAGCGGTGAACTCGGACACGGTCGCGGCGCTGGTCAACGCGCTGTACCTGAAGGCGCCGTGGCAGGAGGTCTTCGATCCGAACGAGACGAGATCCGGTTCGTTCCTTACTCCGGCAGGGGAACAACCTGTCTCACTCATGCGTGTGAGCGCTCGACTCGGCTACGCCCATCATCACGGTTGGCGGGTCGTTCGGGCGGGACTGGAGGGAGGCTTCGACGCGTTCGTGCTGTTGCCCGACGCGGAGCTGGCCACCGCGGAACCGGCGCTCGACCATGACACGCTGCTCCGGCTGCTCGAAGCGGTCGAGGAGTGTCCGGTCGAACTCCGGTTGCCGCGCTTCGCCGTGTCCGGTTCCGGCGAGCTGGACGATCCGCTGGCGGCCTTGGGAGTGCGCCGGGCATTCACGCCCGCCGCGGACTTCGCGCCCCTGACTCCGCGGCCGCTGCGGGTATCCACCGCGCTGCACGAGGCCGTGCTACGGGTCGACGAGCACGGTGTGGAAGGAGCGGCCGCCACCGCGGTGATGATGCGGTTGACCTCGTTGTTCGACGATCCCGTGCGAGTACGGGTGGATCGGCCGTTCCTGTTCCTGCTCCGTCACCGGCAGAGCGGGTTCGTTCACTTCCTGGCAAGGATCACCGACCCCGGTGGGCCTCGCTGAGCCCGGGGGCCTCACCAACTCCGGCGTGACTCGCTCATCCCGCCGGTTTCGACCGCCGACAGCGGCTCAGCCGTAGGGGGCGAGCACGAGATCCTGGTCAGTTTGTCCGGGTTGACGATGTCGTGGATCTCCGCGACACACCCGTCGCGTACGGCGAACCCCACCACGCGCACCGCCGCCGAATCGCGGAAGACGTCCCCGCTAGAGGTTCCGGGAAGCAGCAACCCCGGATCCCCGTTGACCAGTACCGATCGAACGTTCGACGGAGTGGGGGACGGGTACTTGCGCATCAGGCTGAGCAGGAAACGGGTTACCTTGTCCCGCCCGTGGACCGGTCGCAACGCGGTGCGGGCCTTGCCGTCGCTGTCGCCGTGCACGCTCACGTGCGGGTGAAGCAACCGTGCCAGCCGCCACTCGTCCCCCGACGCGAGCGCGGCGAGCATCGCCTCGACGAGTTCGTGCTGCTCGGTGGCGGGCACGCGGCGGGGTGGCCGTGCCTCGTTCATGACTCGCCGTGCGCGGGAGGCGTACTGCCCGGCGGTCGTGGCCGTGCAGCCGAGCATTCCGGCTATCTCCTCGAACGGAACCTCGAAGTTCTCGTGCAGCACCAGTGCGATCCGTTGTTCCGGAGTGAGTTGCTGCAGTACCCGCAACGCCGCCATGCGCACGTCCTCGGCGCGGGTGATCCGCTCCAGCGGGTCCGTGGTTCGTGCCGGTACTTCCAGCGTGACTATCGGTTCGGGCAGCCACGGGCCGACGTAGTGCTCCCGGCGCGCCGCCCCCGACAGCGCACGATCCACCGCCAGTTCCCCCACCGCGCCGCTCAGCCCGTCCTCCGGGCAGTGAGCGGGCGAGTCCGCCACGTCTCCGCCTCCGGCGAACCGCACGCGCGCCTGCCGCAGCACCGCCTCCGCGTCGGTGATGCTGCCGGTGAGTCGATAGGCGAGACCGAGCAGCCGCGCGTGCCGACTGCCCGACTCCGCAGTGAAAGCTTCCTCCACCGATCGCACACCGCGATTGTGCCCGAACAATCCACTGTTGCCCTGCTGAGAAACCTTTTCGGTTGTGCGCCGTGCCGCCGAGGCCGACCGGGGTGCGGGCGACACCAGACGGTTCGAGCCGCTGTCGAACGTCGCATCATCCCGGTGCGACGCGACCGTCACCTCTCCCGTGAGCGCGTGCATCTAGACTGGGCTCGTGGCGGGACGAATCCGGGAAAGCGACATCGCCGAAGTACGCGAGAGCAACCGGATCGACGATGTCGTCGGTGAGTACGTCGCGTTGCGCCGTTCCGGCGGGGACGCGTTCAAGGGGCTGTGCCCGTTCCACGACGAGAAGACTCCCTCCTTCAACGTGCGCGCCAATCACGGGACCTTCCACTGCTTCGGATGCGGTGAGGGCGGCGATGTCATCGCCTTCCTGATGAAGACCGAGCACCTCGGTTTCGTCGAGTCGGTGGAGCGGCTCGCGGACCGTTCCGGCGTAAGACTGCGCTACGAGGACGGCAACCCGACGAGTCGTCGCGAACCCGGCACCAGAGTCCGGCTCGTGGAGGCCAACCGACTCGCGGCCGCCTTCTACGCCGAGCGGCTGCGTTCCGAGGAGGCGCGCCAGGCCCGCGAGTTCCTCACCGAACGGAGGTTCGGAGAGGAAGCGGCCACCAGATTCGGCTGCGGTTTCGCCCCGAGCGGCTGGGACCGGTTGACCAAGTACCTACTCAACCAGGGATTCGAGGCCGAGGAGCTCTACAAGGCGGGGCTGTCCAGGGAAGGCAGGCACGGCCCCATGGATCGGTTCCACCGCCGGTTGCTCTGGCCGTTGAAGGATCTCGGTGGCGATGTGGTCGGCTTCGGGGCGCGGCGGATCTTCGACGACGATCCGATCGAGGCCAAGTACATCAACACCCCCGCCACCCCGATCTTCAACAAGTCACAGGTGCTGTTCGGCATCGACCTCGCGAAACGCGAGATAGCCAAGCGCCACCAGACCGTGGTGGTGGAGGGCTACACGGACGTGATGGCGATGCACCTCGCCGGGGTTCCCACGGCTGTCGCCTCCTGCGGCACCGCCTTCGGTGACGAGCACATCTCCGTGCTGCGTCGGCTGATGATGGACGACGACACCTTCCGCGGAGAGGTCATCTACACCTTCGACGGTGACGAGGCGGGACAGAACGCGGCGCTGAAGGCGTTCGACGGCGAGCAGCGGTTCGCCGCGCAGACCTATGTCGCCATCACACCGGGAGGGGAGGACCCCTGCGAGTTGCGACAGCGCGGCGGGGACGCCGCGGTGCGTGATCTGGTCGCGCGGCGACGTCCGCTCTTCGAGTTCGCCATCCGCAGCCTGCTCGACGGCTACGACCTCGACTCGGTGGACGGCCGGGTCGCCGCGCTCCGGCGCACCGTACCGCTGGTGGCGCGTATCAAGGATCCCGCGAGCAGGGACGGCTACGCCGTGCAGCTCTCCGGCTGGACCGGTTGGAACGACGAGAACCAGGTGGTACGCCGGGTGCGGGAGTACTCCGGCGAGACCGCGAACGGGAACCGTCGGGGGAAGAAGCAGCGGCGTGCCGACCCCGAGTCGGAACCGGCCGGGGAACGGTTGCCGGAACGTCCCCCACGACACGATCAGCTGCGCTGGTCGCAGCGGGAGGCCCTGAAGGCCGCGCTGCAGATGCCCGCCCTGGCGGGACCGGTGTACGACTCGCTGCCGGAAGAGGCATTCACCGAGTCCGGTTATGCGAAGCTGCACACCGCACTGCTCAAGGCGGGCGGCACCCAGTCGGGGCTGTCCGGCTCGATCCTGGTGGAAGCGGTGCGGACGCAGTGCCCCGACGAGGGTTCCACCAGGCTGCTCTCCCAGCTCGCGGTGGAGACGCCGGATACCAAGTCCGAGCAGGACCACCGCTACGTGGGTGGGGTGCTCGCCAGGCTCCGCGAGCGGATGGTGGCCCGCCAGATCGACGAGATCAAGTCGCGGGTCCAGCGGTTGTCGCCGCTGGAGAACGCCGAGGAATACCACGCGCTGTTCGGTGACCTGGTGGCGCTGGAGCAGTATCACAGATCGTTGCAGCAACAGGCCGCGGACGGTGTCGTATGACTTCGTTGCTCAGACGTGTGCGTGCGCTGTTGACCGGTGCGCACGAATTGCCCACGGGGTTCGACGGCGAGTTGGCGGGCGAGGAGCGTGTGCTGGCCACCGCGAGCGGGACGCACGGGCCGCTGGTGGCCACCAACCACGGGCTGTGGCTACCGGAGGAATCCGGTGCGCGTCGGGTCGGCTGGCACCTGCTGAGCCATGTGCGCTGGCAGGACGGGGTTATCGGGATCGTCGAGGCCGAGGAGTGGCAGTGGGTCGACGGCGCGGTGCTCCTCCGGGACCGACCTCGTCGTGATTTCCGACTGAACGCCGCGGGCAAGCTGCCGGACGTGGTGCACAGCAGGGTGACGCGCTCCATCCGATCCACCCAGTACCGCGAACTCCCCGACGTGGGCGGGGCGCGGTTCGTGCGTCGCGGTGTTCCCGGGCGGGACGGCACGGTACTGCAGGTAAGGGCCGATCCGGGGACGGACGAGGCCGCTCTGGTCGAGTACACGCGGGAAGTGGCACGTCGGCTGGAGAGCGTGGCCGAAAACGGCGAGTGAGCCCCGCCGTTCGGTGTTTCGCGGCTCGGCGCGAGTGGATACAGTACGTTCGTACTGTTCCTTCTCGGTCGGAGCCGTGAATGTGGAACCCGGGAACGTATCTGGCTTTCGCCGAGCAGCGTGAGCGACCGATGCGCGATCTGCTCGCGAGAATGCTCATCCCCTCGGCGCGGCGCGTGGTCGATCTGGGGTGTGGTGCGGGAAACCTCACCCCGTTGCTGACCGAGCGCTGGCCCGGCGCCGAGGTGGAGGCACTGGACTCCTCGCCCGAGATGGTCGCCGCCGCCGTGCGGTCCGGAGTCCCCGCCGAGATCGCCGACATCCGGGAGTGGATGCCGAGATCCGATACCGATGTGGTCGTCTGCAACGCGGTGTTGCACTGGATTCCGGGCCATCTCGAACTGGTCGAGAGATGGCTGTCCCGACTCCCACCGGGAGCCTGCTTCGGGATGCAGCTTCCCGGTAACTTCGCCGCTCCGGCGCACCGGATCTGCTACCAGCTCGCCGCGGAACCGGAGTGGCGATCCGAGATCGGGGAGGTTCCGCGTGATCCGAACCGGGTATCCGGACCCGTCGAGTACGCGGAGGCGTTGGCCGATCTCGACGTGGCGATCGACGCCTGGGAAACGACCTATGTCCATCGGCTCCACGGCGAGGACCCCGTCCTGGCCTGGTTGGCCGGAACCGCGCTGCGCCCGATCCACGCCCTGCTCGACGATCACCGTTGGCGGCGTTTCACCGCGGAACTCGCCCCACGGCTGCGGGAGGCCTACCCGCCCCGCGCGGACGGATCAACCTGGTTGCCCTTTCGGCGGATCTTCCTGGTCGCTCACCGAAATTGAGCTTCTGGCCAGGTGTTTCCGCACAAGGGGGAGGGGGTGTTCGAAGGCTTCGCGGTATGCGCTAGAGTTGTTGTTGTCAGCGCGACGGCGTTGCGGAAAACAAAACATTCCTCCGTAGCTCAATGGCAGAGCATTCGGCTGTTAACCGAAAGGTTGCTGGTTCGAGTCCAGCCGGGGGAGCAGGTAAAGCCCGATCCGTTCACCGGATTCGGGCTTTTTTCGTCGATCGTCCCGATGTTGCCGCGTATCGCGTCGAATGTGCGTCACGACACATTGCGGCTGGATTGGGAGTCCGTTCGGAATGCTGTCGTGAATCACCCGTTCGATCTTCTCGATAGTTCCGATCACGCACGGTACGATGGCAGCGGATACCGGCAGTCGAAGCCCGAGGTTCTTCGAGTGCGCCATCGAGCCGCTTCGCTGCGTCCGGTGGAGCCGCATTGGGTCCGGTGGAGCCGCGTGCCGTCCCGGCGCGTGGTGTCCCTGAACGGCCAAGACCGACATTTCACCTGAAGGTGTGGTTTGGTGTCGGCGAGGTCAGGCTCCGGTAACGATCCATGCTCCGTTGGCGATCATCGGAGTGTACGGAAAACGCCGTACTCCATGTTTGTGCAGCTCAAGGCTTCATAGTGCGATCATGGTCGATTTTCGGCCCTCGGTAGGCTGAAAACGCGATCGAATTCGTTGCCGCTGATACACAACGCGGTTCCGCCGCTCTTCGTCCCCGGGACGGCGGAATATGACAGGGGATCGCAGAGGACGGGGGAGATATCATGTCCGCACCTGGTATCGGTAAGAACCCTAGGCAGCTGTCCATGCCGGATCTTTCGGCTGTGACGCGGCTGCCCAAACCATTGAAAGCGATGGTTTACCTGGTCATGCTCGCGGTGCTGACCGTCGCTGGAGTCGGGGCGCTGCTGGCCAGCATCGTCGTCGTCGGCCAGCTGACCGGATCATTCGACATCGCGACCTTCATCGCTCGCTGAGAACGGGCTCGCTGAGAACGGGCTCGCTGTGAGCGGACCAGTGTTCGACAACGCCGGGTCGGTGCACCGCCGTGGTGCGCCGACCCTTTTCGTCCCGGTGGTACCGTCCGGCCGACCCTGCGGTCATACTGGAGGACGTGGCCGGTATGATCGGCAGCGTCCGTAACGGGGCGGTAGCTCAGCAGGTCAGAGCAGCGAACTCATAATTCGTCTTGTCGTGGGTTCAAGTCCCACCCGTCCCACCAACATCCCAGCGCAGCGAGACGTGGGGAGATCCAACCAAGATCGTCCCCACATCTTTGCCACACTTCGATCCGTGATCGGAGCCCCTTCCGTTGTTTCGGTGATTTCGCGATTCGACGCGGGGAGCTCGGAGCGCTCGGCCGAAATCCGCTCAGTCGATGCTGCGCAGCATCCGCTCGATCTCCATGAGTCTGGAGTCGAGTTCCCTTAGCCGGTTCTCCACCGCCTCCTGGCGAGCCACTGCCTCCTCGGCGAGCTTGCGGTAGTTCGCCATGGCCACGGCGTCGGCCCGGTGTCGTTGCAGCCGGAAATAGGTGACGACTCCTGTCGTGAGTCCGCCGACGGCGATCAGCACGATCAGGATGGCAGTCACGGCGCCGCTCATGCTCCGATCCCTTCATTCGTCCTTGGTTTCCCGCTCGTCGGCGTCCAGAGCCGCTATGACGGTTTCCGGTGTCAGATGTAGCCCGAAGTCGACGAGTTCGAAATACTTCATGGCCTTGCCGTCGGGGGAGAGCTCCAGTCGGCCGCGCACCAGTCCCGCCTTCTCCAGCCGGTCGAGGTGCATGTACAGCAACGGCCGGGACAGCCCGAGATTGCGGGCGAGCTCGCTCACGTGTACCCGACCGTTGGAAAGCGCGGCGATGATGCGCAGCCGGTGGGAATGGCCCACCGCGGAAAGGAAGTTCAGCAGCTCCTCGCTGTTCAGATTTCACCCCCGCCGACGGTTTCTCGTCGGACCGATTTTCCCGTTGCTTCGCGGGTACTCCGAACGGGGATGTCGTTCATCGGTTCTCGAGACCACCGCGGCTTCCGGCTTCCGAAGGTATCCCGCCGTGGAGCGGACCGGGTTCGTCCAATGCCCGCCTGGCGGTCTCCAGCGGATCGGTGGGTGGCCCCAGCAGCGAGCGCACCACTCTGCCGTGCGCCCCGGCGACAGCCACTACCAGGTGTGCGAGGACGAAGGCCAGGACCAGGAACAACGCGGCCGCGAGCAGGGCGGTGGGCAGATCCCCTATCCACAGTCCGAACGAGCCGTCGCCGAAGGCGAAACTCGTGGTGTCGGGCGCCTCCGGTCGGTAGCCGATCATCACTCCGTGGCCACCGTTCTGCGGAATCGCCCAGAACCACAGTGGAACCGTCACCATTCCGACGACGGACAACCAGAGTGCCACGACCGCGGTGTCCAGTATCAGCAACGGCACGTACATCAGGATCAGGTAGCCGCAGGCGCGAAGAGTGGCCGGATCCGACCACCTCGTTCGGAGCTGTGCCATGATTCCACGGCCGTGAACCGTGCGGTGAACGGCCGGCACGAAATCCGTCACCAGCAGTGCGCGCCATCGTTCGATCGCCGCGCAACCCCGGATCAGCACCGCCGCTGCTACCAGCAGCGGGAGTCCCACCCACACGATGCTCAGGGCCGCGGCGACCAACACGCTCGTCATTACCAGGCTGAACAACAGGGTGCCGACCACGGAGTAGCTCAACAGGTAGAGCGTCGCCGCCCAAGGCCGTCCGGACAACAGCAGTGGCCGCCATCTCCGCCCGCCGCTTTCTCGATGCTCCCGTGAATCGGTCATGAAAAGCTCCCGGAACTCCGATCGAAGGTTCAGCCGGTCTCGGTTCGTTCCCGCGGCCCCAGTCCTGGACTTCGTTCCGCACTCCTCGGCGGCTGGAACTTTTTGCCAGGTGTAAGAAAATACTGACAGGCGAAGGATGTGACTGTCAAAGGTCGCGGTGGGGATAAGATCGAAACGGGGGGAGCGGTGTGAACACGCCGCGAGTGTCGTGCGTTACATACCCGATGGTCGGCATCGTTTCGGGATGCTGTACCGATTCAACCGAGAACGGTTTCCGTCCCGGCGACCGATATCGCTCCTGCCACGCGGACGTCGTCGATCGACAGCGGTGGCCCGGGTGCGGCAGGAAGCGGTGAGGGGGAAAGCCCGTGCGAAGCACGGTGTGTCGAGCGGAGTGGTCCGAGGCGCGTAGGCCACCGGCGGTGCACCCGTGTCCAGTGTCGGGCGGGATGTCGTCGGGCACGCGGCTTCACGGGGCGACGCGGTACTCGCCTCCCCGGGATCGGGGTGGCGCGAAATCGAGTTCCTTACCGGGAGCTTCGTGGTCGTGAACCGTGTGGAGGTGTGTCGGGAGCAGGAGCTATGTCACCGATGTGTCCGACGTGCGGTGGTCCCACCATCCCGCCGCAAGGGGGCGGACCACCCGAATGTCCGAAGTGCGGGTAGTGGTGCGTGGTCGCGGGACCGATGAAGCCGCTCGGTCGGGCGTTTCCGCCGAGCGGTGACCGCGGCCCGGCGTCGGGTGGCCGCGGTCGTCGCCGTGGCCGTCAGACCGAGGCAAGCCCCACGTAGTTCTCCGCCAGCGTGGTGGCCGCGGCTTTCGAGGTCCGCAGATAGTCGAACTGCGAGCGTTGCAGCCGCCGGTCGAAGGCCGAGTCCGGCCCGTCGAACCGGTGGGTCATCGAGGTCATCCACCAGGAGAAGTGCTGCACGCGCCACACGCGCCGCAGGCAGTCCTCGGAGTAGGTGTCGAGCCCGGTGGTGCCGTTGCCGCTGTAGAAGTCGGTCATGGCCCGCGCCAGCCGGGCCACGTCGGCCACGGCGAGGTTCAGTCCCTTCGCGCCGGTCGGGGGTACGATGTGTGCCGAGTCGCCCGCCAGGAACAGCCTGCCGTAGTTCATCGGCTCTGTGACGAAACTGCGCAACGCGCTGATGCTCTTGTCGATGATGGGGCCTTCCCGCAGTTCCCAGCCGGGCGCTCCCAGCCTGTTCTGCAGTTCGGCCCAGATCCGCTCGTCGGACCAGTTCTCGATCGAATCGTCGGGATCGCACTGCAGGTACATCCTGCTCAGCTCCGGTGAACGCAGGCTCTGCAGGGCGAATCCGTTGACGTGGTTGGAGTAGATCAGTTCCTCGCTGGAGGGCGCGACTTCCGCGAGGATCCCGAGCCAACCGAACGGGTAGACACGCTCGTAGTCGGTACGGACCGTGCGCGGAATCGTGTTCCGGGAGACGCCGTGGAAACCGTCGCAACCGACCACGAAGTCACACCGGATCTCGTGGTTCGTCCCGTCGTTCGCCGTGAACCGCACGAGCGGCCGCTCGGTGTCGGGCCCCTCGATCGAGACGTCCGAGACCTCGTAGTGGACCTGGCCCCCGTCACGCTCACGCCGATCAGCCAGATCCTTGACGACCTCCTGCTGACCGTAGACGGTGATGCTCCGCCCATCGGTGAGTTCGGACAGCGGAATACGCAACCGTTCCCCGTCGAACTGCACGTTCACTCCGTGGTGCGGATGGCCCTGCCGGTCCAGCCGTTCGGCCACATCCGCTTCCCGCAGTACGTCGACGGTGCCCTGTTCCAGTACTCCCGCACGCACCCGTTGCTGTACGTATTCGCGGCTGCGCCGCTCCAACACGATCGATTCGATTCCCTGTAGGTGCAACAGATGAGACAGCAGCATGCCCGCTGGACCCGCTCCCACGATCGCGACCTGGGTACGCATTCCAACCTCCCCTTCTAGGCTGCGTTCGATTCAGCCTCTCAGCCCGGTTGGTGAATTGAGGCAGCGGGCTTCCGTCCAGTGGAAGTGCGGGTGGCGTGAGCTCGTTACGTCGTACCGTGTTCGATCGGTGGCTTTTCGTCGTGCCGCCTGTCGTCGTTCAATTCGTCGTAACTCGCCGATGACCGCCCTTCGGGTTCGACCGAGGTGGTTAGTGTCCACTGTGCTGCGAGGATGCTTTTGTTCACGGCAGAGTCGAAAATTGTGCGGACTGCGGCGAGTGCCGGTTCGTGCGGGCGGTGTGACGTGTACGGACGTTCGGTAAACGAGGTTTAGTCTCGTTGAGGTTTTTGTTCGGAATTCATCGGAGCGTTGGGGCATGCCGAACCGTGCTCCGCGTCCGAGTCCGGTGGATCGGAGCGGGCCGGTTCGGCGTGCTCGGACACCGCTACCGCTGTGATTTCCTGGCCGATTCGGCGAACTGGTCCAGGTAACGCAACGTAGTGTCACGGGGCTCGGTGGGAAGGTAGAACAGGATCCGGTCCACGCCCGCGTGGGCGTGTTGTTCGATCGCCGCGGGATCGTCGGGCGCCGAGTACAGCGTCACCGGAACCCGCCATCCCGCGCGTTCGCGGACGTGCTCGATCTGTTTCGCCAGGTTCTCGGCTCCCGATCGGGGGAGCCAGCCACCGCCGTACTCGGCGACGCGTTCGACCGAACGTTCGCTCTCCCCGCCGACGTAGATGGGGGGATGCGGTGACTGGACCGGTTTCGGCCGGAAGTACGAGGACTCGATGTCCACGTGATCGCCGTGGAACTCAGCCTCCTCCTGTGTCCACAGCGCCCTGATGGCGCGGATGCGTTCGTCCATCAGCGCACCACGGTGAGCCGGATCGGTGCCGTGATTGCGCATCTCCTCGCGGTTCCAACCGGCCCCCACACCCAGGATCGCCCTGCCTCCCGAGACGCGGTCCAGGCTGGCCGTCTCCTTGGCGGTGTGGATCGGGTCGCGCTGGATCATCAGCGCGATTCCGGTTCCCAACAGCAGGTGCCTGGTGTTCACGGCGGCGGCGGTGAGGCACACGAACGGATCCAGGGTCCGGTAGTAGTGCCTCGGCAGGTCACCGCCGCCGGGATAGGGCGTTTTCCTGCTCGTGGGGATGTGGCTGTGCTCGGCGAGGAACAGTGCGTCGAAACCACGCAGTTCGGCGGCCTCACCAAGCTCCGCCGGGTCTATTCCTTCGTCCGTGACGAATGTGGAGATACCGAACTTCATACGATTCACCGGGCGCCCGGACCGCGCCCTTCTCCCAACTAGAGGTCGTGCCGGATGACGATGGGCATCCGTGGATATACCTCACATCACCTGTCGTCGGGTGGAAACACTGACAACTGTCGGACAGTATTCCCCGAACGGGTAAGATCACAGTGTCACTCCGACGTGGTGTCGGGTTCGCCGTTTTTCGAGTGTGGTAGAGGGCGTCGTGGTGATCGGTCGAAAGGCTTTACGCGCGGTTGAACCCGCACGGCGTACTCGCGTGTCGTTCCTTTCGACGTCCTTCGGTCGAGGTCGCCCCCGCCGCACGGTCGAACGGGCCGCTCCACATGGATGACTCGACCGCCGAACTGGCCGATCTCTACCACGAGCACTACTCCGGACTGCTGCGTATGGCCGTGCTGCTCGTCGATGACGGATCGGCCGCGGAGGACGTGGTGCAGGACGCGTTCATGCGTGTGTTCGACTCCCGCGCTCGGCTGCGCGACCGGGACAAGGCGTTGGCCTTCCTGCGTCGGACGGTGCTCAACAAGTCCCGTTCGCTGCTGCGCAGGCGGCAGGTGTCGCGGAAGTATCAGCACCGACTGGTACAACGTGAGTCCGGACCGGACGAGAGCGTGCACGGTGTCGACCGCACGGTGCTGGCCGACGCGATCGCCCGACTGCCTCCCAGACAGCGGGAAGCGGTGGTGCTGCGTTACTACGCCGACTTCAGTGAGGCCTACACCGCGAAGATAATGAAAGTGACCCCGGGCGCGGTCAAGGCCTACTGTTCCCGAGGGGTCTCGCGATTGTCGAGTTTGCTGAGGGAGCGCGTGTGACGGAGTCGGACACCGCAGCCCCAGACGGGAGTTCCGACGAGCAGCTGGTGCGTAATGGGCTGCACGCGCTCGTCGCCGATGTGGAACCGTCCGCCACGGCCCTGCCGCGTGTACTGGCCGGACGTCGCAGGCGTTCCGGAGTGCGGACGGTCCTCGGGGTTACCGGAGCGGTTGCCGCCACCACCGCCGCGTTGTTGTTGACACTCGTGTTCGTCGTCGACCGGAGTCCCCCGACGGTACCGACCGGCACGGCCCCGGACAGCTACGTCACTCAGCTCGCCGACGGAACCCTCGTTTCCGTGATGCTGGAAACCGGTGAGGTGCACCACGAGTTCGGCAGACCGGACATCGACGTCACGGCGCTGGCCAGGGGCGAGGAGCACGTCTACGCGGCCACTGCCGACGGCGGGGTGTCGCGGCTGGGCCCGGACGGCACGGTTCGGCGGATGCGTGGGGTGGTTCCTGGCGACGAGGTGACCGCCATCGACGCTGCCGACGGCAGGCTCGTGGTGGCGAGCGGAAATCGGGTCTCGCTGGTTTCGGGGAACACCACCCGGCGGATCACGTTGCCGACCGGCCTGGTGGTGCGGGATCTGGCACTCGACCGGTCGGGACGCCTGGCGCTCGTCGTGCGCGATCGGGCGAGCAGCGAGCCGCCGACGCTGCGGGTGATTCCCGCGGGTGGCGACAGCGCCGCTCGGCTCGACACCTTCGAAGTGGGGTGCGGACCGCTCCGGACGGCGTGGACGTCGACCGGACTCGCCGTACTTCGGCCCGACGAGTGTGCCGTGACCGAGGCCGTCCGCATCACCACGATCGACCCGACGACGGGCAGTCGGATCGGTGGTGGAGTCCACTTCAGGCTCGATCATCCGATCGATGCCACCGAGGACGTACGCCTCTCCACGGACGCCGCTGATCGGATGTTGGTGTCGACCACTACCGGGAACATGTGGTTGGTCGACGGTACGGGAGTCGATTCCGTCACCGGGCGCTGTGCTTCGCACCGGGACTGTGCCCCGATTCCCTCGGTGATGTGACCGGTCGGGGCGCGGATCAGCTCGGGGGTGAGCGCGGCTGGTCGTGCCGGTGCACCCCGGCATGCTCGGCCGGACCAGGAGACTGCCGTTCCGATTACCCAACGCGTTCGGGACACGCCGCCGATCGGGCAATGGACCCGACGCCCCGCGGGCGGTGACGATCAGCGTGGTGCAGCGAATTCGATCGGCGGAGGTGTCACCCTCGTGCGGGCGCACTGGTGGGAAGTACTCAGGTTGTGCAGTGTCGTGGGCAGCAGACCGTACTGGCAATGTCTGGCCGCGTTCGTGGTCTCGGTGTGGACGTTGTGTTGGATCGGTGGACAGTTCGTGGCGCCGGAGGCCGCTCCCTCGGCCGTGGAGGTGTGGCGTGGTCTGTTGGAGCGGATCGGTGTTCCGGACGTCGCCTGGAGTGGCCGGGTGGTACGGGCCTGGGAGAGCGCCGGGGTGGTACTCGCGGTATTCGGCGGACTGCTGTGGGCGGCCACCACCGAGCGTGGCCAGATGCCCGCGTTGTTGGGGTGGATCGCTGTCATGCTGGGATCGCAGCGGCTGGGGTACCAGCCCTCCGTGATCATCGCGGTGGGTGCTATGGCCGGCTTCGTGTTCGTGCTGTGGGCGGTCTCGCTCGCCAACGGTCGGTTCGTGGATCGCTATCCGCGGTTGCTGCCTGCCGACGTGTTCCGCGCCGGAGTCACGGCGGCCACGTTGTCCGCGGTCGTGCCGCTCTACGCGCCCGCTGTCGTGGTCTTCCGGTTGTTCCACCCCTACCTGACCCGAACCCCTCGGATACTGACCACCGAGTACGACAGCGGCCACACTCCCGGTGTCGGTGGGTGGAGCAGGGTGTCCCGTTGAGGGCCGACGGGCGGCAACGATCGGTCCGTGATGGGGCGAGAACCGGTTGTCGTCCCGCTCCGAACCCTCTCGGTGGTTCCGCTCCGGCAGCCGGGGCGGAACCGGTCGGAGGCGCCCGCGACAGACCGGCCGGACGGCTTTCCGGTTGCCGTTGTCCTCGTGATGTATTGCCCTGACCAGTATGGCTGCTACAGGTGCCGAGTCCGGTGAGGCCGTTGCCGAGTCCGGTGGATACGAGTACGACGTCGTGGTCGTGGGTGGCGGTCCCGCCGGGGAGAACGTGGCGGGCCGGGTCGCCGCGGGTGGCCTCTCGGTGGCTCTCGTGGAGCGGGAACGGGTCGGCGGGGAGTGCTCCTTCTGGGCCTGCATGCCCAGCAAGGCACTGCTGCGTTCCGGCCACGCCGTGACCGCCGCTCGTCGGGTGGACGGGGCCCGGCAGGCCGTCACGGGTGATATCGATGTTTCCGGCACCCTGCGCAGGCGCGATTCGTTCGTCGATCAGTGGGACGACCGGAGACAGGTCGACTGGGTCCACGACGCCGGGGTGGCCCTGTTCCGTGGTTCGGCGTGGCTCGCGGGCAGCAGGGAGGTCATGGTGCGCGATCCGGACGGTACGACCCTTTCGCTCTACGCGGGCAACGCGGTCGTGCTCGCGACCGGGAGCGTGCCCGTCCGTCCTCCGATTCCCGGTCTCGACCAGGTCGACTTCTGGGATTCGCGTGCTGCCACCTCCGCCGAGCGAGCTCCGGAGAGCCTGGCCGTGCTGGGGGCCGGAGTGGTGGGGGTGGAACTCGCGCAGGCCTGGGCCCGGTTGGGAACGCACGTGCGGATGATCGAGAGCGGTCCCCGTCCGCTGCCTTCGGCCCCGGATTTCGCCGGGGACCTGCTGGAGGCGGCGCTGCGTGCCGACGGGGTGCGGCTGTACTCCGACGCCGTGGTCAACGGGGTGTCGAGTACGGAGGGGAGTGTGACGCTGGAACTCGCCGACGGTACCGAGGTCTCGGCCGAGCGGTTGTTGGTCGCCACCGGTCGTCGCGCCGCCACCGGGCATCTCGGGCTGGAGTCGGTGGGGATCCACGAGGAAGGCGCCGTGGACGTCAACGAACACGGCGAGGTCAGGGGGGTTTCCGGGGGGTGGCTCTACGCCGCGGGTGACGTCACCGGGCAGGCCCAGCTCACGCACCAGGCCAAGTACGCGGCGCGGGTGGTCGCGGACGTCGTCGTCGCCAGAGCCACGGGCAGACACGTCACCACCGATGCGTTCGGTCGTTACATGACCTCGGCCAACAGGCACGCCGTCCCCACCGTGATCTTCACCGATCCCGAGGTGGCCCAGATCGGCTACAGCCCGGAGCGGGCCGAACAGGACGGTCACCGGGTACGCACCGTCGAACTGGACATGGCCTCGGCCGGTGCGGAACTCCGTGCCGACGGTTATCGGGGCAGGGCTCGATTCGTGATCGACGAACGAGACCAGGTGCTGTTGGGCGCCGTGTTCGTCGGCCAGGACGTCGCCGAGCTGCTGCACGCGGCGACGATCGCGATCGTCGGGGAGGTTCCGCTCGCACGACTGCGGCACGCGGTACCGGCGTTTCCCACCCTCAGCGAGGTCTGGCTGCGGCTGCTGGAGAGCTACGGGCTCTGAACCGTACCGCCCCGAGCGGACCGTGGGAGTCCGCCCGGGCAGCGACATTTAGCACGAGTGTCCCCTTTCGAGTGGTATCACCTTTCGGTGGCAGTCCGGGGCATCCTCGGCTACGCCGGTTCCGAGACGTGGGGTCGAAACCGTGTTGATGCCTTCCGAACTGCGATTTCGACTCCGTCCGGTGGGACGGTCCATCCAGGAAGGTCCACTGCGGACGAACCTCCGCGAGGGAAGGTACCTCTAGGCGAAGCGTGCGTAAGCCCGTCGTTTGTGATCGACTGACGGAGTCGTACTTCGCTTCGAGGTCGTGGCGGAAGAACGTCCCTCGTGGCACAAGCGGAGGGCAGCAGTGAGCACGTGTGACCATACAAGCGGTGTTGTCTACATCCACTCGTCACCCGGGGCGGTCTGCCCGCACGTCGAGTGGGCGATCGCGAGCGTGCTCGATACCCATCACGGGTTCCGCTGGACCGCCCAGCCCGCCGCTCCCGGACAGCTTCGCGCCGAGCACATCTGGTACGCCGAGCCCGGAACCGCCGCACGGTTGGCCGGGGCGTTGTGCACCTGGCCGATACTGCGTTTCGAAATCACCGAGGATCCCAGCCCCGGAGCGGACGGCGAACGGTTCTGCCACGTCCCGGAGCTGGGGCTGTGGCGGGCCCGAACCGGTGCGAACGGCGACATCGTGGTCGCCGAGGACCAACTGCGCACCCTGGTCGCCGACTGTCAGGACGTGGACAGCATGCGACATCGTGTGACCGAGCTGTTGGGGACCAACTGGGACGAGGCGTTGGAGCCGTATCGGGGGGCGGGTGAGGGGCCGCCCGTCGAGTGGTTGCACAGTGTCGGCTGACGCCGTCGCGTCCCCCGGTTCCACGCGCCCGGGCACGAAACTCCTTACCCCGACAGTTTTCCGTCGTGTATCGCCACGGTCCGGTCCGCGTGCGCCAGGTGCTGGGTGTCGTGCGTGACCAGCACGGTGGCGACACGGTACTGCCGGGTCACGTCCCGGAGCAGTTCCACGATTCGCGCGCCGCGCTCCTGATCCAGGGCGGCGGTCGGCTCGTCCACCAGCAGCACCTCGGGACGGGCCGTCAACGCCCGTGCGATGTTGACCCGTTGTCGCTCCCCTCCGGAGAGCCTGTTCGGCCTGCGGTGCTGCTTCCCCGACAGCCCCACCGTGGCCAGCAGCTGAACCGCCTTGTCCCTTGCCTTCCGCGCGGAACGTCCCCGCATGTGCTCGGTGACCTGCAGCTGTTCGACCGCCGTCAGCGATGCCACGAGGTTGTGCTGTTGGAACACGATTCCGATCCGGTTCAGCCGCAGCCTGCTCAGCGCCGCACCGTTCAAACCGGTGACATCCGTTTCGCCCACGTGGACCGAACCCGCCGTGGGCCGGACGAGACCCGCCGCCACGGCGAGCAGGCTCGACTTGCCCGAGCCCGAAGGCCCGGTCACCGCCAGCAGTTCGCCGGGATCGACCCGCAACGAGACCTCGTCCAGCGCGTGCACCGTTCGTTCTCCGTCGGGATAGGTCAGCCCGATCCCGTGCAGCCTCAGACTCATCGTCCAGCTCCCAACGCTGTCAGCGGTTCCACGGAAGTTATGCGGCGTACTGCCAGCGCCGCTCCGACCATGCCGAGCGCGATCATCACCAGCACCGGAACCAGCGTCGTGCGCGCGGTCAGTTCGAACGGCACCACCTCGCCCGCCGCGCTGCCCAGCGCGACGCCCGCCGCTCCGCCGAGACCGGCCCCGGCCAGCAGCACGATCAACGACTGGGCCAGCGCGTCGCGCAGCAGGTACCCGGTGGAACCGCCGAGCGCCTTGAGCACCGCGACGTCACCGCTGCGCTGAATCGTCCACACGGTCAGGAACGCGCCGATCACCAGTGCCGAGATGGCGTACAGCAGCAGCTGCATCGTCAGCAGCGAGCCGTTCTCGGACGAGAACGATCCGACTGCTTCCAGGCTGTCCCCGACGGTCGCCGAGAGCGTGTTCGCGGTCGAATCGGCCTCGGACAGCCGTGCGTCCGGTTCCGCCTCCACGCTCAGGACCGTGGCGAGGGGCGTTTCCGCTCCCGCGCTCCGCGCGGTACGCAGCTCCCGCCAAGTGTCCAATGTGGTCCAAATTACCGGGGTGTGGCTGTAGAACTCGTCCGAGGTGATCGCCCTCACCGGCAGATCACCCGCGGCGGTGGACAGTCGGTCACCGGTGTGCAACCGCTGTTCCTCGGCGAGGGAACGGCTGATCACCACGGCCGAGTCGGATGTTCCTGTCGGTGCGGAGGGCGCGTCCGGTGGCAGCCCGAACACGGTGGCGCTCGCCTCGGAGCCGTTCGGGGTTCCCATACGGGTGGTCGTTATTCCCAGCGGGCTCACTCGCCGCACGCCCGCCGTGTTCTCCCAGACAGCGCGTTGTCGCGGTGTCACGGTGCTGTCCGCGAAGGACTTCTCCGGTTGTTCGTCTCCCGCGCCACCGAACACCAGATGTGTGGCGGGGAGGTTTCTGACGGCCGATACCGACCGATCGGCCAGCCCCGAAGTGAGTCCGGAGAGCAGCACGATCAACAGGGTGATCAGCGCTACGACCGAACCCATCAGCGCGAATCGCCCCCTGGCGAAGCGGATGTCTCGGATGGCGACGAACACGGGTCACTTCTTTCCTGGTGGTTGTGTCTGAACCGCTCCCCGGCGCTCGGGTGCCGGGGACTGCCACCCACTCTCGCCGGCCCGCCTCGCGTCGCCATCGATATCGGGATCGATATCCGGGTGTCGTTCGGTCGAGGCGAAAGTCAATCGAACGATTGATGCCCCGGCCGGCCGGCCGTGTGGAGACTGGTTCCGGAAGTCCCCGGGCGGTTTCCGGGGCACACCCGAGCGGTGCTCCACCGCCCGCGAACCGGCAGGGCCGGGCACCGAACCGCTAAGCTGCCGGAGTGGGAGGGAACGAGTCGTTGACCGGGCACGACCCCAGTGACTCCGTGGTGCTGCGTGTACTTCGCACGGCGCTGCACGCGGGTTTCTACCTGCTTCTCGCGGTCGCCACCGCCCGGTTGTTCGCCACCGCCCAGCCTCGGGGCGCCATGATGTTCGCGCTGTTCGGGGTGCTCGCGCTGGCGGTGCTCTACGCCGTGGGAGCGCTACCTCGCCGCGTTGCCCACAACCGGCGGACCGCCCTGCTCTGGCTGGCTTGCGTGACGGCGCTCTGGGCCGCCCTGCTGGCTGTCAGCCCGGATTTCTCCTGGATCGCCTTCCCGCTGTTCTTCCTGCACATGCATCTGCTGCGCGGTCCGCACGCCGTTGTGGCCGTGGTCATCGTGACCGGGCTCGTGATCGCCACCCAGCTGGCACACGCCGACGAGTTCAGTGTCGCCATGGTCTTGGGACCGAGCCTGGGGGCCGGATTCGCGGTCCTCGTGGCCTGGGGATACGCGGCCGTCCACCGCGAGAGTCAGCAACGTCGTCTGCTTATCGAGGACCTGCGACGGACACGTTCCCAATTGGCCGTCTCCCAGCACGAAGCGGGCGTCGCCGCCGAGCGGGAACGTCTCGCGGGCGAGATCCACGACACGATCGCACAAGGACTTTCCAGCGTCGTGCTGCTGTTGCGCGCTGCCGAGGCCGCGTTGCCCGCCGGAGCCGACACCGCACGCGGTCATCTCGTGGAGGCTCGCGACACCGCTTCCGAGAATCTCGCCGAGGCGCGCGGACTGGTCAGCGAGCTAGGCCCGCCCGCGCTGAACGAAGCCGGACTCGCCGATGCGCTGCGCAGACTGTGCGAGCGCGTCGAGCGTGAGTCCGGACTGCGTTGCCGGTTGAGGCTCGACGGAACCGCTCTCGGCCTGCCTGCCGGCTACGAGGTGGCCCTGCTGCGCGCCGCTCAGGCGAGCCTGGCCAACGTGGTGCAGCATGCCGGGGCCGACTCGGCGACCGTCACGCTCGGATACCTGCGGACCGAGGTCACGCTGGACGTCTACGACGACGGTGCCGGTTTCGACCCGGCGTCTCCGCGTGCTCCGCGTCCGGACGGCAGCGGCTTCGGACTGCGATCGCTGCGTGAGCGGATCGAGCGGTTGGGCGGTGTGTTCGAACTGGAGAGCACCGGCAACGGAACCGTCGTGGCGATCAGGCTTCCGTTGCGCGAGGAGGTGAGCCGGTGAACGAGCCGCTGCGGTTGCTGCTGGTCGACGACCATCCCGTCGTCCGCCGCGGTCTTCGCGCCATGTTCGACGAACGTTCCGACATGCTGGTGGTGGCCGAAGCGGGCGACGGTCGTGCGGCGCTGGACGTGCTCGCGGACACCAGCGTGGACGTGGTGCTGATGGACCTGCGCATGGGGAGTGGCACGGACGGCGTCACCGCCACGGGGCGGATAACGGCCCTGCCCGAGCCGCCCGCGGTGCTGGTGCTCACCGTCTACGACACCGACGCCGACATCCTGGCCGCGGTGGAGGCCGGGGCGACCGGGTACATGCTCAAGGACTCCCCGCCGGAGCAGCTGGCCCAGGCGGTCCGTTCGGCGGCGCGGGGTGAGACCGCACTCGGTCCGAACGTCGCTGCCCGGCTGTTCGAGAGGATGCGCGGTGCCGAGGAGGCGTTGAGCCCACGCGAGGTGGAGATACTCCGGATGCTCGGACAGGGACTGTCCAACCGAGCGCTCTCCCGGGAGCTGTTCATCAGTGAGGCGACCGTCAAGACACACCTGGTGCACATCTTCGACAAGCTCGGGGTGGACAACCGCACCGCGGCGATCACCACCGCCATCCAGCGAGGCATCATCCGCCCCACCCCGTAACCGGACCTCCCGGGCCGAAGCGGCGCGGCGATTTCGCGAGAAATCGACACCGCCTCGGAGCCGCCCGGTGGTTCCGCTCGACGTTTCGTGGGCGGCTTCTCCGCACGGGAGGATCCCGCTGGTGTCGGTGTGGATCGAGCGGTGATTTCCCCGTATGGCACGCTCGTGGTGTGCCGTCGAAATCCGTGTCCTCCGAGCGAGGGCTGTTGCTGTGGGCGCTGCCGGTGACCGCGGTGGCCCTGGTCGGTGCGGTCGCCGCCGGTCTGTTCGCACGGAACGTCTACGGTGACGTGGCGCAACGTGTCGAATCGGCCCCCGAGAGTTCCGCGTCGCCCACTCCGGAGGGCGAGCCGCCCGGAACTCGAAGGGTCGCCCTGAGCGAGGGTGCCCGGCGGCATCCGGATGCCGAGGCCGTGCAGCAACTGCTGCAACGTCACTTCAACTCGATCAACAAGGACAAGTACTACCTGTGGCGCAGCACCGTGGTACGCGCCAAGCGGATCAACCAGCCCTATGAACAGTGGCAGGACGAGTACCACAGCACCGAGGACGGCACGGTCGTGATCCACCGGATCGTGCCGGGACCCGATGCCACGATGCGAGTGGTCATGTCCTTCATCAGTACGCAGGATCCCGCCGACGCGCCGAAGTCGATGCCCGCGGGGTGTCTGCGCTGGCGGGTCGTCTACCGAATCGTTCCCAGCTCGGAAGGATTACGGCTGGGACAGGGACTGCCGGACAGTTCGCTGTCGAAGCGCTGTGCCGAGAACTGACCCGCACCGTTCGCCGCTACCTCCCGAGGTGGGAAACCCGGAACGAGAGCCGGCGAGGTACCCCGCCGCGCGAGTAGCTCGACGACCCGACCGGAAAACTTCGGCGCGAACTCACAGCGGGATGTTGCCGTGGGTGCCGCGTCGCGGTTCGGCCTCGTCCAGCGCCTCGGCCAGCCGTGCTCGGGTGTCAACGGGATCGATCACCTCGTCGACCACCCCGATCGCCTTGGCACGGTCGACACCGCCCGAGACCCGCTGGTGCTCCTCGGCCAGCCGGTCCTGCAGCGCCTCCCGCTCCTCCTCGGGAGCGGCCGCGATCTCCTTGCGGTGCAGCACGCCCACCGCCGCACGGGCTCCCATCACCGCGATCTCGGCCTCCGGCCAGGCCAGCACGGTGCCCGCACCCAGCGAGCGGGCGTTCATGGCGATGTAGGCACCGCCGTAGGACTTGCGCATTATCAGGGTGACACTCGGAACGACCGCCTCGCCGAAGGCGTGCAGCAGCTTGGCGCCCCGGCGCACCACCCCGCCCCATTCCTGGTCCACGCCCGGCAGATAGCCGGGAACATCGACCAACACGACCAAGGGAACACCGAACGCGTCGCACATCCGCACGAAACGGGCCGCTTTCTCGGCGGACAGCGAGTCCAGGCAGCCGCCCTTGCGGATCGGGTTGTTGGCCAGTACGCCCACTGCCCGTCCACCGAGCCTGCCCAGGCCGGTGACCATGTTCGGTGCCCATTCGGCCTGCAGTTCCTCGAAGACGGCTCCCCCGGAGACGTCGGTGTCGAGAATTCGCCGGATCACCGGTTTGACGTCGTAGGCCCGCCGTGCCGTCTCGGGCAGCAGCGCCCCCGGATCCTCACCGCGGGCCTCGACGGCGCCGAGATCGAAATCGCCCTGGTCGGCCAGTAGACCGGTCACCCGACGGGCACGCTCGTAAGCGTCCGGCTCGTCCGAGGCGACCACGTGCACCACGCCCGACTTGGTGCCGTGGGCATCGACACCACCGAGCCCCTCCTGGTCGATCTGCTCACCGGTCACGCTGCGCACCACGTCCGGACCGGTGACGAAGACCCGTCCGGACGGCGCCATGATGACCACGTCCGTCAGCGCCGGACCGTAGGCCGCACCACCCGCCGCGGGCCCCAGCACCACCGATATCTGGGGCACGCGTCCCGAGGCCCGGATCATCGCCGCGAACACCTGGCCGACCGCGTCCAGTGCCTCGGCGCCCTCGGGCAGGCGCGCGCCACCCGAGTGCCACACACCCAGCACCGGGCATCCCTCGGCCACGGCGGTGTCGATCGCGGCGACGATGCGGGAACAACCCGCACTGCCCATCGCCCCACCCTTGACCGTTCCGTCGGTGCAGTAGGCGATGACGGGTGAGCCGCCGATACGGCCGCGCACCGCCAACACTCCGCTGTCGTCCCGCTCGTACAGCGCGACGATCGAATCGGTGTCCAGCAACTGCGACAACCGCAGCTCGGGGTCGCGGGGATCCCAGTCTGTCCCCGATGTTTCGGAATGAGACGCCACTGCTGTCACGGGATTCTCCGATGTCGAAAGTGGGGCGGTGTCAGGTTCGGGAATCGTCGTCACCCTGGTTGCCGGTGACGTGGTCGGTTGAGTGTCGGCCACCACGCTCGTGGCGGCCTCAACTCCTGGTGAATGCCAGTGCGACGTTGTGGCCACCGAACCCGAAGGAATCGTTGACCGCGGCCGTCGCGTTCGACTCGCGTGGTTCGCCCGAGATCACTTCGAGTTCGACCTTGGGGTCGGGGCTCTCCAGATTTCGGGTCGCCGGAACCACGCCGTGATACAGCGACAGGATCGTGACGATGCTCTCCACCGCGCCCGCTCCGCCGACGAGATGCCCCAGGGCACCCTTCGGGGCTGTCAGCACCACGTCGTCACCCAACGCCTTGCGGACGGCGGTGGCCTCACCCACATCGCCGACCACCGTGGATGTGGCGTGCGCGTTGACGTGTCCGATGTCCGTGGTCGACAGTCCGGCGGTTCCGATGGCGGTGTTGATCGCGTTGATCTGCCCGAGACCGTCGGGGTGACTGCCCGTGATGTGGTAGGCGTCGGCGGTGATGCCCGCCCCGGCCAGCCGTCCGTAGATCCTGGCACCGCGCGCCGCCGCGTGCTCGGCGCTCTCCAGCACCACGACGCCGGCACCCTCGCCCATGACGAAACCGTCCCGGTCGACGTCGAACGGGCGGGAGGCACGCTCCGGCTCGTCGTTGCGGGTGCTCAGCGTGCGCGACTGCGCGAAGCCCGCCACCGTGATCGGGTGGATGCACGCTTCCGCTCCGCCGGCGACGACCACGTCGGCCCGTCCGGAGCGGATCATGTCCATCCCGGTGGCCAGCCCCTCCGAGCCCGAGGCGCACGCCGCGGCCGGGGTGTGCACCCCCGCGCGTGCCCTGAGCTCCAGGCTCACGTGCGCCGCGGGCCCGTTGGGCATGAGCATCGGAACCGTCAGCGGTGAGACCTTGCGCAGCCCCTGCGACTTCAAGGTCTCGTGCTGATCCAGCAGGGTCATGGGACCGCCGATGCCGGTCCCGATGGCGACGCCGAGCCGCTCGGGATCGACGGGCTGATCCTCCTCGGAGGGCAGCTCGAAACCCGCGTCACTCCACGCCTGGTGCGCCGCGATCAGCGCGATCTGTTCGCAGCGGTCCATGCGCCGCAACCGGACCCGGGGCAGCACCTCGTTGGGCTCCACCGCCAGCGGAGCGGCGATCCGGCTGGGCAGCTCGTAGGTGTCCACCCAGTCGGCTTCGATCGTGCGGGTACCGCTGGCGCCGTTCAGCAAACCGTCCCAGGTGGACGCGACGTCCCCGCCGAGCGGAGTCGTCGCGCCCATCCCGGTGATCACAACGTCCTTGGTCGTCATGCGTTCTTGACGATGTAGTCAACCGCATCGCCCACGGTCTTGAGGTTGGCCAGTTCGTCGTCGGGGATCTTGACCCCGAACTTGTCCTCGGCCTGGACGGCGATCTCCACCATGGACAGCGAGTCGATGTCCAGGTCGTCGACGAAGGACTTCTCGACGGACACTTCCTCAGCGTCGACCCCTGCGACCTCTTCGACGATGCTCGCCAGGCCTGAAGTGATTTCCTCGTTCGTCACGTTCGTTTCCTTCCTGCTTCGATTCGCTCGACGTCGTCGGCCGGCGCGTGCCGACCGGTTCTTCGTCCGGTCACGGACAAATGATCACCTGGCCGCCGTAGGACAGTCCCGCCCCGAAGCCGACCAGTAGCAGCACGTCACCACTGTTGATCTCTCCTGTCGATCGCATGTGATCGATCGCAAGTGGGATCGAGGCGGCCGACGTGTTGCCGGAATGCACGATGTCACGAGCCACGACGAGATCGTCACGGGCTCCCTGTTGCCGCAGTTTCTTCGCCACGGCCTCGACGATTCGCAGGTTGGCCTGGTGCGCGACCAGGGCATCCACATCGGACAGCCGTAGTCCCGCCTGTTCCACCGCTCGTGCGGCCACCGGAGCCACCTCCGAGGTGGCCCAGCGGAAGACGGTCTGCCCCTCCTGGTAGATGTAGCGGTTCTCCCGCAGGTAGATGGTGTCGACCATGTCACCGGCACTACCCAGTGCGGCCGGGCCGATGGCCGGGTCCTCGGCCGGTCCCACGACCGCTGCGCCCGCGCCGTCGGCGAAGATGATGCAGTTGGCCCTGTCCTCCCAGTCCAGCCATTCCTGGAATCGTTCGGCGCCGATCACCAGCACGCGGCGCGCCGAACCACCACGGATGAAGTCGGAGGCGGTGCTGAGGGCGTAGCAGAATCCCGCACAGGCCGCGTTGAGATCGAACGCGCCGGGAGCCGTTATCCCGATCCGGTCGGCCACCTGGGCCGCGGCGTTCGGGATGGGGCCGGGCATGGTGCAGGTCGCGATGATGACCTGATCCACATCGGTGGGGGAGAGTCCCGCGTCGGCGACGGCCTTCGAACCCGCCTCAACCGCCATGCTCACTACCGTCTGGTCGTCCTCGCCGAGCCTGCGACTGACGATCCCCACCCGTTGCTGGATCCACTCGTCGTTGGTCTCCACATACTGGGTCAGGTCGTCGTTCGTGACGACCCGGTTGCCCTGCGCGCTGCCGAAGCCGAGGACCCGGGTGGCCGCGGGGCCACTGGTCTGGCGCAACGTCGAAGGTTTGCTCACGAATCGCTCCCGGAGTAGGCCCGGCCGTGTTCGGCCAGTACTTCCGCGACCTTGTCCAGGTCGGCGGGGGTTTTCAGTGACACCGTCTTGGTGCCCTTGAGGTCACGGCGAATCATGCCCGACAGGGTTCCCGCCGGCGGGAACTCGATCGTGGCGGTGACGCCGAGCTCGCCGAGAGTGGCCATGCAGGAGTCCCACCGCACCGGCCGAACGACCTGTTCGACCAGCCGGTGCAGGATCTCGTCCCCGTCGGTGACCGCGATGCCGTCGGCATTCGACAGCATCGCACGTCCGGCGTTCGATACGGAAAGCTTGTCCCCGTGCACCCGCAGCGCCTCCCGCGCGGGCGCCATGAACTCGGTGTGGAACGCACCGGCCACCGCCAGTGGTCGTACCCTGCTGTTCTCCGGCGGGTTCTCGGCCAGCTCCGCCAGCGCCCCTTCGCGGCCCGCGGCGACGATCTGGCCCGCGCCGTTGCGGTTGGCCGGCCGCAGTCCGAGCCGGTCCAGCCGGTCCAACACCTCGTCCTGATCGCCACCGAGAACCGCCGACATCGAGGTCGGCTCCGCGGCACAGGCGGCGGCCATTTCCCTGCCTCGTATCGCCGCCAACGACATCGCGTCCTCGAAGCTGAGCACGCCCGCGATGGCCGCGGCCGCGAGCTCGCCCACCGAGTGCCCGGCCACCGGTGCGTCGAGCGGCAGCTCGGGGTGGCGTCGCCACATCTCCTCCGCCGCGAGCAACGTGCTCGCCACCACGAGTGGTTGGGTGACAGCGGTGTCCTTGATTTCTTCGGCGTCGGCCGTGGTGCCGAGTCGTACGAGGTCGAGACCGGTGGCCTCGGACCACTCGGTCAGCCGTCGCTCGGTTCCGTCCAGTTCCAGCCACGGTTGGAGCATGCCGGGCGTCTGGGCGCCCTGGCCGGGGGCTAGCAGCGCGATCACACTCTTCACTGAACACGTCGCAGCCGGGGTGACGTGATGCTGACATCAACTAAGTCAATGTCGATTTTTTGTGGAAACCCTACAAAGGGGTATCCACCGATGGTGCTACCAGTCACGATACCCCTTGTTGATTGTGACCGGTGAGTGACAACCGGATCAACCGTGCGTTCCGCCCGGCGGCGAATGGCCCCGGTCCTGTCGCCGCGCGGCTCACCCCACCCCGCGCGACCTGACCAGCCTGCCCACCCCGAGCGCCACCCGGAGGGTGTGCGCCCCGCGCGGATTGGACGGGCTGCGCCCGGTCACCTCGGATATCCGGCGCAACCGGTAGCGAACCGTGTTGGGGTGCACGTACAGCTTCCGCGCGCAGCTCTCCAGCACACCTCCCACCTCCAGGTAGGTGTCCAGCGTTTCCAGCAGCGTGCCGCCCGCCTCGTTCAGCGGTGACACGATCGTTTCCACCAACAGCCGTTCCGCCTCCGGGTCACCCGCCAGCACCCGCTCCGGAAGCAGATCCTCCGAAGCCACAGGTCGAGGTGCCTCCGGCCAGGCGACCACGGCACGCAGCCCCGACATGGCGTCCTCCGCCGACCTGTGCGCCTCGGCCAGACTGGGTACGGTCGGCCCGACCACCACCGGGCCCTCCTCGAAAGCCTCGGCGATGGTGCTCGCCGGATCCCGCACGGCGCGTCCGTCCGATGCCTCGCCGAACACCACCACCAGCCTGCTGCCCTGCACGACGAGCAGTACCGACCTGCCCGCGCGGGCGGCTCTGCTGCGTACCTGGTAGACGATCGTCGGCGGATCGTCCGACGGCGCGCTACCGACCATCACCGTGGCCTCCGAGGACGGTTCCCAGCCCAGCGCCGCGGCGCGGGAGAGCAGCGACTCCTCCGTGTCGCCCCGGACGATCCCGTCCACCACCAGCGCTTCCAGCCGCGCGTCCCAGGCGCCGCGGGCTTCCGCCGCGGCCGCGTAGGAGGTCGCGGCGGCGAACGCGATCTCCCGGGTGTAGCGCAGGATCGACTCCGTGAGCAGGATCCGTTCCCGCTCGTCCTCGGCCAGGTCGGGCAGCTGTTGTTCGAAGACGTCGATGGCGGTGCGCACCATCTCCAGCGTCTGGCGCAGGCTGATCCACCGGGACAGATCCCTTGGGGCCGCCCGGAACGCCTCGGCGGTGAGCCTGATGGACTCGGAAGGGTCCTGCAGCCAGGAGACGAAGTTGGACACCCCGGTCTGGGTCACCAGCAGTATGTTGGAGCGCTGATCGGCGGGAAGTCGGGAGAACCACGTCAGCCGATCCTCCATGGCGGTGATACTCGCGGTGGCCAGCCCCCCGGAGGCACGCTCCAGCTTGCGCAGGGTCCTGCCCGACAATTCGGTGCGTTCGGTCCTCGACACGTTCGTATCGTGGGTTTCCGGTTCACTGCCACCCGCCATGTCGCCAGCTTCGCACACCGCTCGGTTCGCACGACGTGCTCAGGCGGGCCGTTCCCGGGGCGGACGGGGAAGAGCGTTCAGGAAGGGGTTTCGGGGCCTCTAGTGCCGGTCCCGCCGGAGCCTTCCCGTTGCCAGGCTCGGCCGTCCCGCACTCGTAACAACCTGTTGACCAGGGCAGGGGAGGCGGCCAGTGCCTCGGGGTCGTCCAGCAGCCGATTCAGCCGTTGGTAGTAGCGGATGGCGGAGAGCCCGAACCGCTCCTGGATGAGCCGTTCCTTGGTTCCCGAGTGCCGCCACCACTCGTTCTCGAAGGCGAGAATCGCCCGGTCGGTGTCGTTCAACCTGACTCTCCCTGGAGACGAGACGCGGGCGAGCTCCACGGGCCCGGTGAGTTCCACGGGCGGAGTGAAGCGTGGGGATTTTCTCCGGCGGCTCACGTGCCGTCGCCACGACGGATCACCGGGTGGGCGCGGTGCACCGGTCCGCCGTCAGTCTACGCGTGGGGGCACGTGGCCTCGACAGCGCGAATGATTCGCCGTGTTCCACCGCACAGTCCGATCGCGGAAGTGACCCGGGAGTGCTGTTGTTGATCGCGAAGAGCAAAACGTGCGCTCCGGGGCTCGGTGAAAGTCCGAACCGGCGGTGAGAGTCCGCGAACCGTGTTCCACTCCTGGTGGACCGGCCGATCCGGTGAAACTCCGGAACCGACGGTGAAAGTCCGGATGGGAGGAAGCGCACGCCGACCGCGTTCGGCCGCTGGTACCGCGCGGCTCGGTGTCGCTGCCCTTCGCGTCCCCGAAGGACGTCTCGGAAGGAGTGGGCAGTGCGGGCGATCGCCGAGTGGTTGCTCAGCAACGGTGTCGTCGTTCTCGGGCAGTCGATTTCCTGGGCGGAGCTGGTCGGTCAGATATGTGCGTTGGCGGTGGTCTTTCTCGCGCAGCGACGCACCCTGGCCACGTGGCCGGTGCAGATCCTGGCCACCCTGCTGCTGTTCGCGGTCTACGCCGCCGCGGAGCTGGGGGGTATGGCCTTCCGGCAGGTCGTGATCATGTTGATCTCGGTGTACGGCTGGGTTGCCTGGTACCGCCACCGCGACGCGGTGCACGGCGTGATCGTGCGCCGTGGCACGACCGGTGAGCGGTGGAGCCTCCTGGCGGCGCTGCTGCTGGGCTCCGCCGTGTTCGGCGCGTTGCTGCGGGTGCTGGACGCCTCCTGGGCGCCCTGGCCGGATGCCTGGATCTTCGTCGGCACCGTGGTGGCCTTCTGGGCCCAGGGGCGGGGACTGCTGGAGTTCTGGCTGATCTGGCTGGCCGTGGACGCGGTCAGCGTGCCGTTGCAGCTGGCGTCGGGTCTCTGGTTCAGCGCGGCGATCTACCTGGTGTTCGCGGCGCTGGTGCTGCACGGCTGGTTCAGCTGGCGGCGCACCGCCCGGCGACACCGCGACCGATCGGAAACCGAGCACGGAACCCTGCCCGCGGGTCGAGTCGGCCGCCGCGAGATCGGGTGAATCGTCGTGCTCCGGTGGGTGCCACGGGCGGCGGTCGGATCCGTACCGCCGCCCGTGGCACCCGCGGCTCAAGCGTCGCCGGACTCCGAGGTCTGCGGACCGGCCGCCCGCACGTCGTCGATCCGGTAGCGGGCGGCCGCCTCACTCACCCTCGACTGCTCGATCTCGCCGCGGCGTGCCAGTGCCGCGAGCGTGGTCACCACGGTGGACTCTGCATCGACCAGGAAGACCCGTCGCGCGGCTGGACGAGTGTCGGAGAAGCCGAAGCCGTCCGCGCCGAGCGTGGTCATCTCCCCCGGCACCCACGGGCGGATCAGATCCGGCACCGCACGCATCCAGTCGCTGACCGCCACCACCGGGCCCACCGCGGGGCGCAGCGCGCGGGTGACGTACGGCTCGCGCCGCTCGGCGTCCGGATGAAGCAGGTTGTCCCGGTCCACCGCCTCCGCCTCACGACGGAGTTCCGTCCAGGACGTCGCTGACCACACGTCGGCCGCCACCTCCCACTCGGTGGCGAGCATCTCCTGTGCGCGCAGCACCTCCGGCATGGCCACCCCGGAGGTCAGCAGCTGGGCCCTCGGACCTTGCTCGTTCTCGGCCCGCTTGTAGCGGTACAGGCCGCGCAGCAGGCCGTCGACGTCGATCCCCTCCGGTTCGGCGGGCTGCTGGTACGGCTCGTTGTAGACGGTGAGGTAGTAGAAGACGTTCTCCGGCTGTTCCCCGTACATCCGGCGCAGTCCGTCGCGGACGATGTGGGCGAGCTCGAATGCCCAGGCGGGGTCGTAGGAGACCACCCCCGGATTGGTGGCCGCCAGCAGCTGCGAGTGGCCGTCAGCGTGCTGCAGCCCCTCGCCGACCAGGGTGGTACGTCCCGCGGTGGCTCCGAGCAGGAAACCCCGCGCCATCTGGTCGCCCGCCGCCCAGAGGCCGTCGCCGGTGCGCTGGAACCCGAACATCGAGTAGAAGATGTAGACCGGGATCATCGGTTCGCCGTGGGTGGCGTAGCTCGTTCCGGCCGCGGTGAACGATGCGACCGAGCCCGCCTCGTTGATCCCCTCGTGCAGGATCTGGCCCTGGTCGCTCTCCCGGTAGGCCAGCATCAGCTGGTAATCCACAGGGGTGTAGGTCTGACCCGCCGGGTTGTAGATCTTCTGGGAGGGGAACATCGAGTCCATCCCGAAGGTGCGCGCCTCGTCCGGAATGATCGGCACCAGCCGCGGCCCGATCTCGGGATCCTTGGCGAGGTCCTTGAGCAACCGCACGAACGCCATCGTGGTCGCCACTTCCTGCTTGCCCGAGCCCTGGCGCACCACGTCGTAGACCTTGTCGCCGGGCAGCACCAGCGGTTTTGCCGGTGTGCGGCGTTCCGGCAGGTAGCCGCCCAGCTTGCTCCGGCGCTGCCGCAGGTACTGGATCTCCGGGGCGTCGTCCCCGGGGTGGTAGTAGGGCGGCAGGTAGGGATCCTGTTCGAGCTGGGCGTCCGAGATCGGGATGCGCAGGCTGTCCCGGAACAGCTTCAGGTCGTCCAACGCCAACTTCTTCATCTGGTGCGTGGCGTTGCGTCCCTCGAAGTGGGCTCCGAGTCCGTATCCCTTGATTGTCTTGGCCAGGATGACCGTGGGCTGACCGTGGTGCTCCATCGCCGCCTTGTAGGCCGCGTAGAGCTTGCGGTAGTCGTGCCCACCCCGGCGCAGGCCCCAGATCTGGTCGTCCGTGAAGTTCTTGACCATCTCCTTGGTGCGCGGGTCCCGCCCGAAGAAGTGCTCGCGCACGAACGCGCCGTCGTTGGCCTTGTAGGTCTGGTAGTCCCCGTCCGGGGTGGTGTTCATCAGGTTGATCAGCGCGCCGTCCCGATCGGCGTGCAGCAGGGAGTCCCACTCGCGTCCCCAGACCACCTTGATCACGTTCCAGCCGGCGCCGCGGAAGAACGCCTCCAGCTCCTGAATGATCTTGCCGTTGCCCCGAACCGGGCCGTCCAGCTGCTGCAGGTTGCAGTTGACCACGAACGTCAGGTTGTCCAGCCCCTCGTTCGCCGCCACCTGCAGCATGCCGCGTGACTCCGGCTCGTTCATCTCGCCGTCGCCCAGGAACGCCCAGACGTGCTGGTCGCTGGTGTCCTTGATGCCGCGGTCGCGCAGATACCGGTCGAACCTCGCCTGAAAGATCGCGTTCATGGGCGAGAGGCCCATCGACACCGTGGGGAACTCCCAGAACCCCGGCATCAGGCGCGGATGGGGGTAGGAGGGCAGCCCGCCTCCCGGGCCGGCGTGGGAGTACTCCTGGCGGAACCCGTCGAGCTGGTCGGCGGACAGGCGTCCCTCCAGGAAGGCCCGCGCGTAGATGCCGGGGGAGGCGTGCCCCTGGATGTAGAGGTGGTCACCGCCGCCGGGAGCGTCCTTGCCCCGGAAGAACCAGTTGAATCCGACCTCGTAGAGGCTCGCGGAGGAGGCGAAGGAGGAGATGTGCCCGCCCACGCCGACGCCGGGGCGCTGGGCCCGATGCACCATCATGGCGGCGTTCCAGCGCATCCAGGCCCGGTAGCGGCGTTCGGTCTCCTCGTCACCGGGGAACCAGGGTTCCAGCTCGGTCGGGATCGTGTTGACGTAGTCGGTACCGGTCAGCGAGGGCACGCCCACCCCGGTCTCGCCCGCGCGCTGGAGCAGCCGCAGCATCAGGTACCGGGCACGCTCCTTACCCGCGACGGACAGCACCGAGTTGAACGACTCCAGCCATTCCTCGGTCTCCTCCGGAGCGATGTCCGGGATGTGCGAAGCCAGACCGTTTCGAATCACCCGCACACGTTGTGGGGAGTTCGCGCCACCGGTCTCGTTGTTGTGCGGGGTCAAGGGGTCTCCTGGGGAAGTCGTGCGCGTGCTCGCCGGAGGCTCGCGATCCGGCAGCCTCATCGTCTCCCATCGTGCTGCACGGATGCGAACCGACACAGTTACCACTCGGTACGAACACGGCCCGGGTTGTGTGGTGGCCGTAGTACCGTCAGTCTCGTGGCGTGGCTCGTAACGGACAACGCGAACACCGCTTCGATTTCGCGGGCGCGCGCTCGCGCGGGAAGCCGGTGTCGTCCCCGAAAGCGGGGGCGGATGCTGTTCGCTGTTCGGTCACTGTCAGTGTTGATACGTCGTATCGTGCGATCTGCGGTTGCGTTGATGCCCGTCGACGGTGTTCGCTTACGGCAAGATCGTGCAAACTTGTCTCGTGCGTCGGGTGAACCACCCGCGCACATGAGAATTGGAGGAGTGAGAAAGCCGTGGTCGCCGCGGAAGACGCCGGTAAGAACGAAACCGACGTCGCCGAGAAGCTCGATATCGAGCCAGACATGGTGGTGCAGGAGATCGGCTGGGACGAGGATGTCGATGACACCGTCCGAGAAGCGATCGAGCAGCGTTGCGGAGGCGAACTGCTCGACGAGGATGCCGACGAAGTGGTCGATGTCGTCTTGCTGTGGTGGCGTGACGAAGACGGCGATCTCACGGACACACTTCTCGACATCATGGCGCCGCTGGCCGAGGAAGGCGTCATATGGGTGATGACGCCCAAGACCGGCCTCGATGGGCACGTCGAACCCAGCGACATCGCCGAAGCAGCCGCCACTTCCAACCTCGCACAGACCTCCAACCTGAGTCTCGGCGACAAGTGGACGGGAACCAGGCTGGCCTATCGCAAGCCCGCCAAGACCAAGCGGTGACGACTCCTACGCGCCGGTAACCGGATGGCTGCCGGTGCGCTCGTCGTCCCGATCGGTGTAGGTTCGGCGCCGGAACGCTGTCGTCGAACAGAAGGGTGGGCGCATGACGCTCGAGGTCGGTGCCACAGCGCCGGACTTCACGTTGCCGGATTACAACAAGGAGAAGGTGTCGCTGTCGGATTTCCGCGGCGACAAGAACGTGTTGCTGGTCTTCTACCCGTTCGCCTTCAGCGGTGTCTGCCAGGGCGAGCTCTGCCAGGTCCGCGACGACCTCGGTGACTTCCAGAACGACCGTGTCCAGGTGCTCGGAGTCTCGGTCGACTCCTCGTTCGCACTGAAGGCGTGGGCGGAGCAGGAGGGCTACACCTTCCCGCTGCTGTCCGACTTCTGGCCGCACGGTGAAGTCGCCAAGGCTTACGGAGTCTTCAACGAGCAGGCGGGCATGGCCAATCGGGGAACCTTCCTCATCGACACCGAGGGCAAGGTTCGATTCGCCGAGATGAACCAGCCCGGTGAGCCTCGTGACCAGGACGCCTGGCGAAAGGTGCTCGCGGAAGTATCCGCGTGACACCTCACGATGGCCGACCTGTAGGATACGGGTCGGCCATCGGCGAGGGCGCATAGCTCAGCGGAAGAGCACCTGCCTTACAAGCAGGGGGTCGCTGGTTCGAGCCCAGCTGCGCCCACAGTTGTTTACCCGCGAAAACGGCTTCTACCGCGATCGGTAGGAGCCGTTTTCGTTCTCTTTTGGTCCCGGTTCCGGTCGCAGTCCGCGAGGCAGCCGTCGAATTCTCGCGCACTCCCGGCGGGAGCAGCACGAACACGACCGCGGCGAACCGCCGTCCTCCCGACGATTTCGCGAGAAATCGACGCCGCGGCAATGGGACGCCGTATTCGTTGTCGTGCGGACACGCATTTCTTTTCTGGACTCGGGGAAACGAGTGTTTCGGGGCGGCGAAATCGGTTTTTGGTCGTTCTGCGTAATTGGGTCCATTTGTGGTTTACGACATTGGCTGTTGATTTTCGTGGGAATGTGGGTAATGTGGGCGAAGCCGACCGGAAGTGGTGTTCCCTGCGGCGCTGTCGTGTCGAAATGCCTGTGCACGGGTTTGCTCCGGTTTCGGTGGTGAGAAGCGGCGGGATGCTCGATCCGCCCCGACAAGTTTGGAGCCCACGTGCTCGTGAGTTTCGCACTCAGCTCCGTCGCGATTTTCGTCGCGGAGCTGGGTGACAAATCGCAACTGCTCGCCATGACGTTCGCGACGAGATACCGTGCCTGGCAGGTCCTGGTGGGAATCACCGTGGCCACGGTGCTCGTGCACGCCCTTTCCGTGGCGTTGGGCTTCGGAATCGGTAGCGCACTGCCGAACGGGTGGGTGGAACTCTGCGCGGGCGTGGCTTTCCTGGGGTTCGCGCTCTGGACACTGCGTGGCGACGAACTCGACGATTCGGGCAACGCCGCCGCGTCCGGCCGCGGCGTCCGTGCCGCCCTGCTGGCGGTGACCGTGGCATTCATGCTCGCCGAACTGGGCGACAAGACGATGCTGGCAACCGTCACGCTGGCCACTCGCCACGACTGGCTGGGTACGTGGCTCGGCTCGACACTGGGGATGGTCGCGGCGGACGCACTGGCCATCGTTGCCGGCCTGCTGCTGGCTCGGCGCCTGTCCTCGCGCGCCGTGCGCTACGGAGCGGCTTCACTGTTCGCGGTGTTCGGGGGATGGATGATCATTTCCTCACTTCCCTCGATCGGGTAAGTTTGTCGCTCGGCGCGATACGGTGCCGGGTTCCGACACGGAGTCCGACACGGTGCGCGCCTCTCGTCGCGGCGTGATACCCGACCGTCGATCGCGGAGGCTGGCCCATGGTCTGGATGCTCTACGGCGCCACCGGTTACACCGGCCGGTTGGTCGCGGAGCTCGCCGTGCGACGCGGACACCGACCGGTGCTCGCCGGACGTGATCCCCGCAAGCTCGCCGCCACCGCCGTGCCGCTCGGGCTGGAGTACCGGACGCTGAACCTGCGGGACACCCACCGGCTCGACGCGTGCCTGCGGGAGGTCGACACCGTGGCGCACTGCGCCGGTCCGTTCTCCGCGACCTCGGGCCCGATGGTCGACGCCTGTCTGCGTACCGGGACCCACTACCTGGACATCACGGGCGAGGTGGACGTTTTCGAGGCCGCCTTCGCGCGGGACGCCGAGAGCAGGACCGCTGGTGTGACGCTGTTGCCCGGTGCCGGTTTCGACGTGGTGCCGACCGACTGCCTGGCCGCGATGGTCGCTGCCGAACTGCCCGGTGCCACCGATCTCGATCTCGCGTTCACCACCACCGGTGGGATCAGCCCGGGCACGCTGAAAAGCGCGTTGGAGGGCGTGTCGTTGGGTGGTCGGGTCCGATTGGAAGGCGCCCTGCGTGACGTGCCCGTCGGCTGGCGCAGACGTACGGTCGACTTCCCCGGGGGACAGCGAGTCGTGACCTCGCTGCCCTGGGGGGATGTGGCTACGGCTTACCGCACCACCGGCATCGGCAACATCACGACCTTCGCGGGGCTGCCCGGCCTCGACCGGATGAATCCGACCGCCGCGCGTGTCACCCGAGACCTGTTCGGCAAACCCCGGGTTCGGCGCGTCGCCAACACCGCGATCGACGCCTTCGTGCGGGGACCGGGCCGCGGCAGCAGGTCGGCCAGCCGTGTGGAGGTCTATGCCGAGGCGGGCGACGCGGCGGGCAACGCGGTCAGTGCCGCGCTGATCGGGCCGGACACCTACGACCTCACCGCCGACGCGGTGCTGCGTATCGTCAGCGCGATCGAGGCGGGGGAGGTTCCGGTCGGTACGCGCACCCCCGCTACGGCTCTCGGCGCCGACTTCGTGCGTTCACTCGAAGGGGTGCGTGTGGTGGAACCCCGGCATTTTCCGGCATAGGGGCTGCGGGAATGCTGTCGTGACTCGGATGTCCGGCGGACGCGATCGAGCCGGTTCGGGAGCCGTTAAGGGTGCCCAAGGTGCTCCGAACGGATGATGTTCGAGCGCGTCGCGCCAGTTCTGTGATCGATTTCAGTACGCTCGGTTCGCGAGTCCGGCGGGCGCGCGGCAGCTCGCACTCCCGAACGTGGTTGGAAGTTCATGACCGAGCACGCCGATTCGATCGAGTTGACACTGGTACCGGTGACCGGGACCGACCGTGCCGCGCTGGACCGGCTCACCTGTTCGTTGGAACACGAACTGCTCGGGCTGCGGATCGAATCCCTGCAACGGCGTGACCGCGATCCCGGCCTCGGCGACATCCACGACGAGCGGGTGGGCACCCGCGAGTTCGTGGTGCGCGGTCTGCTGTCCGGCTCCGGCGTCCGGAAGATCGTCGCGTTGGTGCAGTCCTGGTTGCGACGCAACAACCAGGAGAGCGTGATCCTGCGGCTGGGCGCGGACAGCGTGGAGATAACCGGTTCCCCCACACGTAAGGCGCACCAGCTGCTCAAGGACTTCTATCGCCGCTACGACGAGGAGTGAGCACCAGCGCCGTTCACTTCGCTCCGTCCGCTCAAGGCCGCCGCACCTGAGCGGCAGCGCGGGGGGCGTGGTTGCCACGGGAGCAACCGCGTGCCGGCGGATCTCGACGCCGCGCGGTACGGCGACGGCAGGAGTCGTGACACGGTTGGGAACGTGAACGGTCGGGAACCGACGGGCCGCTCGCGGGCTCGTCCCGGTTGTCGGTTCCCGCGCTACCTATACCGTGGGCTCCGTTGATCACGCCTTCCCGGCCGAGAGCGATTCCGGAATCGCTGAGGAGGAGTCCGTCATGAGACCACCGCACATCACGGACGAGCGCATCGAGGAACTGCTGGGGCGCCTCGACGTCGAACGCAAGGTCCGACTGATCAGCGGTGCCGATTTCTGGCACACCCCCGCCGAGCCCGTGATCGGGTTGCGAAGCGTGTTCCTCTCCGACGGGCCCTCCGGAGTGCGCGGTGAGTTCTGGGACGAGCGTGATCCGTCGAGCTGCCTGCCCTCACCCACGGCCCTCGCAGCGACCTGGGACGAGTCGACGGTTGCCCGAGCTGCCGGGATCCTCGCCGCCGAGGCGAGCCGCAAGGGGGTGCACGTGGTGCTCGGCCCGACGATCAACCTGCACCGCAGTCCGCTCGGCGGCAGGCATTTCGAGTGCTTCTCCGAGGACCCGCTGTTGACCGGGCGGATGGCCGAGGCCTATGTCACCGCCCTGCGGAAAGCCGGTACGGCCGCGACCCCGAAGCACTACGTCGCCAACGACTCCGAGACCGAGCGTTACACCGTCGATGTCCGGGTGGACGAGCGCACGCTGCGCGAGGTCTACCTGGCACCGTTCGAACGCGTGGTCGCCGCGGGCGCCTGGCTGGTCATGTCCGCTTACAACGGGGTGAACGGCCACACCATGACCGAACACCCGTTGCTGACCGATCCACTGCGCGCGGAGTGGGGATTCGATGGGGTGGTGGTCTCGGACTGGACCGCCGTGCGCAGCACGGAGTCAGCAGCGGCTGGCAACGATCTCGCCATGCCGGGACCTTCCGAGGTCTGGGGCGGGCCGTTGCTCGAAGCCATCCGTGCCGGGCGGATCGCCGAAGCCACCGTCGACGAGAAGGTGCGCCGGATCATTCGGCTGGCCGCGCGTGTCGGCGCGCTCGACGACCCCACCCAACTCGACGACCCCACCCAACTCGATGAGCCGGCCCAACTCGATGAGCCGCCGACAGCGTCGGACCGGAGCCGAATCCTCCGTGAGGTCGCCGCCGACTCGATGGTGTTACTGCGCGACGAGGGTCCGTTGCTGCCGCTGCGGCGTTCCGAGCTGGGCAGGGTGGCCGTACTCGGCCACAACGCCTCGGCCGCCCGAAGCCAGGGAGGTGGCAGTTCCAGCGTGGTGCCGGAGTACACGGTCTCACCGCTGGAGGGACTGCGCGCGGCGCTCGAACCCACGACCGAGGTGGTCCATCGCGAAGGGGTGACCGTCCGGGACGGACTCGAACCGATTCCGACCGAGATGCTGACCGATCCGGAGACCTCGGAACGCGGAGTGCGGGTACGCTTCCGCGGCGCGCGGGGAGAGCTGCTCGGCACCGAGCACCGTGGCACCGCCCAGCTGATGTGGACCGGCCCGGAACTGCACGGAGCGGATGCGGTCGAGGTCATCGCCAGGGTTCACCCGGCAGTGGGCGGCGAGTACGAGCTCGGCGTGGCGGGTATGGGGCAGCACACCCTGTCGGTCGACGGTTCGGTGGTGCTGGAGCGAACGCTCGAACCGGAAGGCGACGACCCGGCGGCGGGCTTTCTCGCCCCGCCTTACGCCACGGTGCCGGTGGAGCTCGAACCGGAGCGTCCGTTCGACGTGCTCGCCACTCACCGGGTGTCCGGTGCGCCGCTCAGCGCCGTGACGCTGGGACTGCTCCCGAAGCGACCGGACGAGGAGCGGGAGTTCTCCGAGGCAGTGTCAGTCGCTTCCGAGGCCGATGCCGCCGTCGTCGTGGTCGGTACCACCGCGCGTACCGAGAGCGAGGGCTTCGACCGGGACACGCTCGCGCTTCCCGGCAGGCAGCGCGAACTCGTCCGCGCCGTCGCCCGGGTGAACCCGCGCACCGTCGTGGTGGTGAACTCGGGCGCACCGGTCGAGCTGGAGTGGCACGAGGAGGTCCCCGCCGTGCTGCTGAGCTGGTTCCCGGGGCAGGAGGGCGGTAACGCGCTGGCCGACGTCCTGCTGGGTGAGAGCGAACCGGGTGGTCGGCTGCCGACCAGTTGGCCGCTGCGCCAGGACGACGTGCCCGTGCTCGAAACCCGACCCGATCACGGGAAGCTGGCCTACACCGAAGGTCCGCACCTCGGCTACCGGGCGTGGCAGCGGGCCGGGCGGCAGCCCGCGTACTCCTTCGGGCACGGCCTGGGATACACCGAGTGGGAGTACTCCGCGCTGCTGGGGCCGGACCGGATCGGTACCGGAGAGGACGCCCTGTTCCGGGTGCGGTTGCGCAACACCGGTGATCGGCACGGCAAGGAGGTCGTGCAGCTGTACCTGCGGCGGACCGAGTCGGCTGTGGACCGTCCCGCACTGTGGTTGGCGGGATTCGCCACGATCGAGGCCGATCCCGGTGAGGAGACGAGCGTCCCGGTGCGACTGGAGGCCACCGCGTTCCGGCACTGGGATCCAGCCGCGGGCGGCTGGAGTTTCGAACCCGGCACCTTCACCGTGCTCGCCGGACGCAGCGTCGCCGAGCTTCCGCTGCGCGCCGAACTCACGCTCGACGCTTGAGCTCTCCCCGGCCGGGCTACCCGGCCGGGTAGCCCGGCCGGGTAGCGCAGCTGGTCGCGTGGTGGCAACCGGTGTCGTGGTCGCCACCCGCGGCGGCGATTTCTCGCGGAATCGCCGGGCCACTGCTTCTCAGGCCGCCGGGCCGACGAGCCCGCTCCGCAGGTCGTGCAACAGGTCGTCGAGTACTATCTCCTCCTCGACGGCACGTCCCGCGCTGGACATGACTTCGACGAGCTCGGGGTCCCACGGCGCTTCGGTGGGGTTCTCGTCCAGGATCCGCAGGTCGGTGCGTCGGGCGGCGGCCCGGTTCACCGTCTCGCGGTAGTCCGCCGCCGACATCCGCCACGGCACGAATCCCGGCCGCTCGTACAGCGCCCCCGCGACGGAGAGCCCCGTCCAGTCGAAGTCGCAGTGCAATCGCAGGATCGCTCCGTCGGCCCGCAGCCGGTCGAGCAGTTCCAGCGCCACGGTGCCGGGACGTCCGGAGAGGCACACCACCGGGTGCCGGACACCGGAGGTCACGGCGGCTTCGAGCGTCCGCGTGTGCTGGCACACCGCGATCACCGTGCCCGGTTCGACCAGGGGCTCCGGGGCGGCCCGGAGGTCGAGGAGCGTCAGGTGCGTCGGCAGTCCCAGCTCGGTGCGTTCCCGCACGGTGCCCGACCACGTGTCCTCTCCCGGAAGTGGCAGTGCCCAGCAGGGCACCGTGGCCGAGATTCCGTCCGGTGTGACTCCGCAGCGTTCCCACAGGGTCCGGCGTTCGCGTTCACCGCCCGGTGAGTCCGTGCCGTGCGCCATCGATGCGGCACGCAGCACCACTCGGCTCAACGTGGTTCCGTTGTCCAGCTCGTACTCGTTCCCGGCGCACCGCGCTGCCAGCTCGGTGCGCGACCACCGGACCCGTGGCTGTCGATCCGGGTCCAGCACGAGACGTGCCAGTACCGCGGCGGCCCGTTCCGCGGTCGCGTCCAGGTCCGAGTCGGCCACCCGCCCGTACTGCCTTACCCAGTCGGTCCACGCCGCGGCCCACGGCTGTTCCGCCAGGCCGTGTTCGGCCAGCGCCGCGTTCAGCACCCCGACGGTTCGGTCCTGTGCGTGCTCTCGGCGTCGCGAACCCGACTCCTGCCGGGTGACCGGCCGTTCGTGCAGGATCTCCAGCAGCCGTTCCAGATCGACCCCGTGTGAGCTCGCACGCAGCGATTCGTCCAGCTTGGACACATTGATCCTGGTTCCCTGCCCCCACATGGGGCGGCCGTAGACCTCGCCCACCTTCTGGCGGGTCCGTTCGTCCGGCAGCTCCAGCCGGAACGTCGGAGGGCGGTCGGCGGCCTCCAGCGCCTGCCTGGCGCGTTCCCAGAGGCCCCGCAGCTCCGGCAGGTCCCAGACGGCGCGAATGCTCTCGGGATCGTTCAATGTTCCGTCCGCTCCAGACCGCGACCGTTCCACACGGTGTGGGTGCAGGCGATTCCGTGCCCGCTGCGCGGTCGCAGCACGTCGTAGATGTGCATCTTCGGGATCTTGGGGGAAACTCCCCAACCGCTCGGCCAGGTGATCATCCAGTCCATGTCCAGATCCACCAGCAACCCCAGCATACGTGCCACCGTCGGGTCGTCCAGGCGCTCGAACGCCTCGTCCAGCAGTACGAGCCGCAACGGGTCGTGCTGCTGGGCCGCGGACTCGATGGCGTCGTAGAACGAAGCGGCCGCCGCGAACAGGGTCACGTAGGACACCAGCCGGGTTTCCCCCGAGGACAACTGTCGCAGTCGCCGCACCCGCCGCTGGTTGTCGGGACCGGAGTCGCGGACCCGCACCGTGAACTCGTACCAGTCCCGGTAGTCCAGCGCCTTGGACAGGATCTCACCGTAACCGCCGGAAACGCTCTCCCGCTGTGACTCGATCAGATCGGTGAAGACCCGTCGCAGCAGGGCGTCCTCCTGTTCCCCGCGTTCCGCGAACGGTTTCCGGACCACCTCGATGGCCTGCCGCATGTCCTCGCTCAGCGCGGTGGCGGGCTGCCAGTCCAGCTGCACGTGCACCCCCTGGCTGGAGCGCGCCCCCTCCAGCACCCGGTTCATCCGGTCGCACAGATCCCGGGCCACCGCGATCTGGTCGCGCAGCCGCTCCGCGAGATCGCGGATGAGGTAGTCGGCGAAGATCGACCGGTACTGTTCGTTGAGGTACTCGCGCTGCTCGGCCAACCGCCGGTTTATCCGCATGGCCGCCTCGGCGACGGGCAGCGGACCCTCCTCGCCGATCACGGTCACGGTCAGCACCTCGTCCTCCTCGGCCGTGGTGACGTCGAAGTGGCCGCTCAGCGACTGCTTCAGCGGGTGCAGTTTGTCGTGCACCGCCTTGGCCGTCGTGCTACCCGGGGACGACCGGGCCACCGTGGTGGACAGCAGCGCGGTCACCGATTCCTCGACCCCACCTGGTTCTTCGGGCAGTTCCCCCTCGGTGGCGGCCACGGCCGCTGCCCACAGCCCCGGTAGTTCCATCGCCCGACGCAGCGCGCTCGCCGCTTCGCTGCTCTCCGACTCGCGCTCGGACAACCGGGCACGAGCCGCCGTCAGCTTCTCGTCGAGCTTCCCGGCCTCCTCCCGGGCCGCCGAGACCTGCTCCCTGACTTCGGGGAGCAGGTCTCGGAGCTGTTCCTGCTCCCGCGTCAGCTCCGCGACCTGTTCGGCGACGCGCCTGCCCTCGTCGTCGACGGAGGCGGTCAACTCCGCCAGAGCGGCGGCCTGCTCGGCGTGGTTCGCGCAGTGTTGCTCGGCCAGCGACTCCGCCGCCATCCGGTCGGCCACCGTCGCGTCGTGGTGCAGCACCGTGGTGCCCAGCTGCTCCAACGTGCCGAGGCATCGGGATCCGATCGCCTCGCGCAGGGTTTCCAACGCCCGCCGGGCATCAGTGGCGGACCGGTTGGCCTCCTGCAGCGCTTCGGTCTCCGGTTTCAACCCCGCTCCGCCCGCCGCGCGGGACAGCTCGGAACGCATCGCCTGCCAGCGCGCCTCCGCCTGTTCGTGGGCCTGCCGCAACCGGTTCGCGGTGCGCTGTGCCTCGTCCGCGTCGTCGACGGCGCTGCTCAGCCTCGCGTGCGCGCTGAACAGTTCGTCGTCGTCCGGGTAGGACTCCAGCTCGCGCTCCAGCGACTCGGCACGTCGTCCCGTGTCGGCCCGCTGCCGCTCCAGCTCACCGAGCTCCGCCCGAAGTTCCGCCAGCTCGGCCTCCAGCTCGGTGATGCGCTGCTGCCGAGCGGCACCGCGAGCCCCAGCGCCCACGTACTCGGCCATCTCCTTGCGCCACGCGCCGGAGAGCACGCCGCTGCGCCAGCGGCCGTCGGCGAGCACCGCCGTTTCCGCCGTGTCGTCCACGGCGACCGAACACAGCAACGCCTTGATCCGCGCCTCGGGGACGGGGCAGTCCGGTTCGGCGGCGGGCACCAGCAGTTCGGACAGGGAGCCCCCGGTGAGCCGTTCGCCCGGGGTCGCCACCACGTCGGAGGTGGCGACGTCGGTGGCGGTGCCGTCGGTTGTCACCCACGCGTTGAGCAGTCCGCAGGCCTCCAGCGCACCTTCCAGCGCGGCCCGTTCGGCCCCGGAAAGCGATTCCGCGAAGTCCACCAGTCGGTAGAACGCCTCGCCAGAGCCCGGGTCCCGTTCCGCGGTGGCCCAGGAGGGCGAGGCCGGTACCCGCTCGCCGCCGGAGCGCAGTTCCGCGAGTTCGGTGTCGCGTTCCGACACCGCCGAACGGGTCTCCGCCAGCTTCCGGTCCAGCTCGGTGATGCGCATCCGCACGCGATGCAGCACCGGCTGCGCCCACTCGCGCATCCGCTCCCGACCGCCGCGCGCCGCGAAGCGGTCGGCTGTCAGCTGTTCCGGCGTCGGTGATTCCGGGGGCGGGGGTGTTCCCGCGGCCTCGCTCGCCAGCGCGCCGTCGTGCCACCAGCGTCGAACCCGGTCCAGCCATGCCACGGCGGTGTCGTACAGGTCCTGCCGTACCTGGTTGCGTCGTGCTGCGGCCTCCGTGGCGGTCAACTTCGCCGCTTCGGCCTGTCGTCCGGCGTCGGAGACCTCGGCCCGCTGCCGATCCGTCTCCTCGGCCTGCTGCCGCAGTGTCAGGGTCAACGCACCGCGTTCCCGCGCGGCCTCGACCGCCCCGGCGGCGTGCTCGTCGACCTCACGCAGCCGCGAGGCGAGTTCCTCGGTGTCGGGTTGTGGGGGGATGTGCCGTGCCACGTCGAGCCATTCGGAACCGCTGTCGGCCGTGCCGCGCACGACCTCCCAGCGGACCGTGGCCTCGGTGGGAGGCATCGTCGGTATCGCCGGTGCCAGCGAACCGTCCAATCCCGACGCCCTGAGCCCGGCATCGGCCTGTTGGCGGTGCTGTTCGGCCGCGTCGATGTCCGAGCTCAGTCGTTCCAGCATGCCCAGCACCGTGGAGACCGAGCGCTGTTCCTGGTCACGGTGCCGTTCGGCCGTGCGCAGCGCGCCCTCCGCCGCGGAGCGCTCGTTGTCCACCAGTGCCCTGCGGTCGTGCAGGTTCTGCAGCTCGGTGTAGGCCGGACTCTGTCGCAGCGCCCCCAGCGAGGAGTCCAGCTCGCGGTCACGCCGCTCCAGCTCGCCGACCCGTTCCTCGCTCGCGGAACGTTTGTCCAGTTCGGATCGGTACCGCTCGGCCAGCTCGTCGATCGTAGTGTGCAGCGAGTCGTGCTGCCTGGCCGCCTCGCGGGACGCCTTCGCACGTGTGCGCAGGACTGTCAGCGCGTAGTCCGCGTAGGTGGTCAGGAACGAGCTCAGCGCGCTGTCGGCCGTGGTCAGCCGCAGGATGTTCTCGCGGATGGACTCCAGGTCCTCGAACGAGGTCGCCAGCCGCTGTATCAGCGTCGAGTCCAGCGGCGGCAGCGCGTCGGACAGGATCTGTTCGAGCTGTCCCTCCTGCACCCGCAGTCCGACGTCGGGGTTGCGCAGCGTGCGTTGCAGGTGCAGCAGGTCGCCGTAGCGCTCCGGGGTGATGCCGTAAACCGTGCCCGCGATTCTGGCCCGGAAGGACTGCTCGTCGTGCAGGCACTCCGCACCCAGCTCCTCGCGCAGCTGGGGCTGGCTCAGCGGCACCTCTCCCGGACCGATCAGCCGCAGGTCGTGCTCGACCCGGCGTTCGGTGACGAACCGCCAAGAATCGCTGATCTGGTTCGAGGTCGCGGTGGCCTTCACACCGATCCCGCAGGTCAGAAACCGTTCGGAGCCGTCGTGCGAGATCCTGGACAGTTCCACCCAGGCATAGCCGAGCCGGTTGCCACCGCTCTCGCGCTCGTCGAGCATCAGCCGCTTCATGCTGACCGTGTCGAATCCCTTGGACCCGATCTGCCGCAGATCACCGTCCAGGCACAGCGGCAGCAGCAACTCCAGGGTCCGGGACTTCCCGGAGCCGTTGGTCCCCTGGAAGATCGCGCGTCCACCGCTGAGGTCGAACGTCTGGTTGGCGTACTGCCAGATGTTGACCACGCCGCCCCGCCGCAGGCGCCACCGGCTGCCGACCCCCTCACCTCCGGGGGGCTCTCCGCCGGAAGCGGTCGAAAGGTGCTGTGCTGCCGCACCGTCGGGCTGCGTCACCGCTTCCGTGCTCACCGGGCGGGTTCTCCTTCCGGATAGTCGAACAACGCTAGGTCGGGCACCGCTGTTTCGGCGGGGGGTTCGGTTTCCCGCTCCGCCGGGGCCGGTTCACCGTCGGGAATCGGTAGCCAGCGGTGCGCGCTGGGGCTGAGCAGCCACCACTCCGTATCCCCGGATTCGTGCGGGATCAGCACGCCCACCCGCCGCAGCAGGTCCACCACCATCGTGACCAGCGAGTCCGGGTCTTCGATCGCCCGGCGGGACCAGGCGGCCGGATACCTCTCCAGCAGCTCCTCGCAGACCCTGCCGAAATCCTCCCGCGTCACCGGGTGCCGGTGGTCGCCCTCCCTGGCCGTCGAGCCGTCCAGCAGCCGCGGAATCGCGAGCTGTGCCACGCGCGCCACCGTCGAGCTACCGGGGAACGAGGTGTCGTTGAGGTAGTCCTGCGGGTCGGTCGTGGCGATGCCCTCCGAACGTGACTCGGCGACGATGCCGAAGTACCGCTCCAGCAGCCGGGTCTCACCGGCACGGTGCCTGCGCAACCAGTTCGCCTGCGACTCCGGGAGGTCTCGGTAGTGCACCACCGGATCCTCCACCAGCCTGCGCCGCACGGCCTGTTCCACAGGGGCCGCGTGCACGCCCGCATCGCCCGACGCCAGTTCCACCAACCGTTGCGGACCGTCGGCCTCCGACAGCGGTCCGCTCACGAGTTGACCGAGCAGATCGGTATCGACGGTGATCAGCGCCTCCGCCGTGGCGTCGCCGGCGAGCGGGCCGACCGTGCCCTCGGTCTCGGTGAGCACCCCGAGGGCGACCAGATGGCGCAGTGCGGTGGCCAGCGCCCTGCGGTCACCGGGCTCGTCGTCGATCGTGATCCCCGCTTCCACGGCGGCTCCACGAACGTCGTCGATCAGCCGTGACAGCAGTACCTGCTTTCCGCACCCGGTCAGCGCGGCCAGCGTCAGCGCCACGTAGGCGTAGCCACGCGGGGTGAGAGTGGGGACCGCCCTGGTGGCGTCCCGACCGGGGCCGGACTTGTACAACCGCGCGTACCGCCTGCGGATCACCAACCGGTAGCCGAGCAGCGTGGCGAACAGCTCCCGCAGCACCTCGCGGTGGCGGTAGATCATGCCCAGCAGGTCGCCGTCCTGACTCGCCGCGTGCAGTAACGGGCGGCGCAGCAGCGTCCTGGCACAGCGCACCACGTTGGCCGCGTCTATATCGCCGAGTCGGTCGAACCCCGGAACCGAGGTCTCCCGTGTTCTCATCGGATCGCTCCGTCGGTGACGTTCTCGTGGTTCGCGGCGCCGGTCGTGGTGAACCTCCCGGACATCTCGGAGACGTCCAGCTCCACCGCCGTGTCCCGCAGGGTCAGCTCGCCGCGCACGCTGGAGATCGTGGTCGGTCCCTCCGGGCTGTGTCGGATCCGCAGCCGCAGTCGGTGAACCGGTTCCAACGCCGTGCGGGTTTCGGCCGGATCCTCCCGATCGGCCATCGCCAGCGTCAGCAGTTCGCACAGCACTTCCAGCGCGTCGGCGGAGAATCTGCTCCCCGCCGGGTTTTCCGACGCGGCGGCCAGCTCCGCCACGGCAGCGGCACGTCGCTGCTGCTCGGCGCGGCGTTCGTCCAGCAGTTGCCGCTCGGTCATTGGGTCGTGCAGCACCCGAGAAGTGCCGCCGCTGCCGCTCCGATCGGCGCGGTTGCGGACGTTGACCGGGATCTCCACGCGGTTTCCCGCGAGCCAACTGGTGGCGTGCTCGTCCCCGTCGTGCGGCGGGGCGGGCTGAAAACACCGGGAGGAGTACAGCCCGAAAGCGGCGGCGTAGAGCCGATGCGCCCCGGCCTGGTCCGAGTCGTCGAACCAACGCGCCAGGTGGAGCAGATCGCTCCGACGCCCCGGTACCGGCCCACCGCCCGAGGTTGCGTGCTTGACGCTGGCCAGCAACGAGCCGATCGCGCGTGCGGTGGCCTCGCGCAGGGCCGACACCTGGCTCGGCCTGCCCGGCGAGTCCAGGAACCAGTCGGTGAGTTCCTGCCAGTCGGCCCCGGTCCTGCCGCGTGCCCGTTCCACCTCGTCACCGAGGTCCTCCACGGTGCCCAGCGCCGCCAGCAGTTGGTCCCGACGCCGCGCCAGCACGCTCAACGACGCCGCGATCGGTTCGGTGTGGCGGATCACGTCCTCGACCACCGACTGGATGTACTCCACCAGCAGGTTCCGGAAACCGGATATCTCGCCCGCGTTCAGGTGATGCCTGGTGACCACCTGACCGAGGTAGGCGTAGAAATCGCGAACGGTGTCGGCGAGCTCGGAGTGCTGCAGGAAGACCGTGGTTACCTGTTCCGAGAGGCGTTCCCTGGTCTGCTCCGACAGGGCTGCGGCGCTCGTCTCCTCGGGAAGCAGCTCTACGATCCCGCTCAGCCCGCGTTCGATGGCAGGCAGCAACTCCTTGGAGACTTCCCGGGCCCCCTCGGGGACCCGCAACAGCGCGTCCACGTCCCGCTGCACCCGCACACCCAGCTTGCTCACCTGGAAGCGGACACTGCCGTGCTGGAACTCCGCGATGCTGGACGCGGTTGTCTCGCGTCTGCCGTGGGTCAGGTTGCCCCACTCGCGGAGCTTGCGCAGCCGTTCGACCACGGTCGACAGCTCGGACTCGCCCTCGGAGATCCTGCCCTCGCGCTCGGCCACCGCCAGCGTTCCCGCGACCTCCGCCGCGGAGAGGTCCGCGAGCAGTGTGGAGGTGAACAGCCGCATGATCGTCAGGTAGGTGCGGTGACCGCTCACCTGCAGATGACGGTAGAGCAGCAGGCGTCGTTCACCGGAGTCGACCTCCGCGCCCGCCGGAAGGTCCCGTTCGGCCGTCGGGCTGTCCGAGACCTCGTCGCCCGCGGCGGCTGTTCCGCTGTTCGGGGAAGCGGTTCTCGCGAGGTCCGCGCCGTCCGTTCCGGTCCCGGTGATCCGCTCCGGCCCCGGTGGACGTGCGACCGGGGCACCGTGGGGCGGCACGGCGTTCGGCATCGCCCCGGAGCGCGGCTCGACGGCTTCGTGATCGGCGGTCACGGTCAGCCACGATAACTCCGGTCACGGACGCCACCGAAAACACTCCGTTACTCGTGGCCTCGGTGTGCCTCGCGTCGTCACGGAAAGGTAGCGTGCGCCACGGACGTGGTCGACCTTGCGAGGAGGAATTGCCGTGAGCTCGGGGCGGGCGGTCGGTTTATTACTCGGCGTAGCCGCTGACGCGGTTCTGGGGGATCCGAAACGCGGACATCCGGTGGCGGCGTTCGGCAGGACCGCCCAACGGGCCGAGTCGGTCACCTACCGCGACAGCCGTTCGGCCGGCGTGCTGCACACCGCCGGGTTGGTCGGCGCGACCGTGGGACTCGGTGTGATTTTCCAGCGGATGGTCCGGCGTTCGCCGGTCGCCGAAGCGACGTTGACCGCCCTGACCACCTGGAGCGTGCTCGGCGGCGCCTCCCTGGCACGTGAGGGCAGTGCGATGGCCGCTCATCTCGACTCCGGTGAGTTGGCGGCGGCGCGTTCCAGGCTGCGCGGACTGTGCGGTCGTCGCGCCGATGACCTCGACAACCAGGGACTGGCGCGTGCCACGGTCGAATCGGTGGCGGAGAACACCTCGGACGCGGTCATCGCCCCGCTGTTCTGGGGAGCCCTCACGGGAGTTCCCGGTCTCGTCGGTTACCGGGCGGCCAACACGCTCGACGCCATGATCGGGAACCGGAGTAGCAGGTACCGCGCGTTCGGCTGGGGCGCGGCGCGGCTGGACGATCTGCTGAACCTGCTCCCGGCACGCACCACCGCGATGCTGACCGTGGTGTGCGCACCGGTGGTCGGTGGCTCGGCACGCGAGAGCGGCCGGATCAGGCGACGGGACGCCTCGGCGCACCCCAGCCCCAACGCGGGCCAGGTCGAGGCGGCGTTCGCCGGTGCGCTGCGCATCAGGCTGGGAGGCCGGATCGACTACGAGCACGCCGCCGAGACCCGTCCCGTGCTGGGGGAGGGGCGTACCGCCGACGGTGGCGACGTCACGCGGAGTGTCGAGCTGTCCAGGCTGATCGGAACCGTGGGGGGTGCGCTGGCCGCTGTGACGGCGCTGGTCGCAGGCAGACGGAGGTGAGTCGTTCCGCGAAGAGCTCGCCGGTCAGGTACCCGCCGAGTTCCGCTGCTCACGGTTCTCCTGCTCCCGGCGTTCCTCCGCCGCGATCAGCTCGGCGACCGACATGCGGGGTTTCCGCTTCCGCCCGCCGGTCCCGGGGCTACCCGCGTCCGGCGTTCCTCCGGCCGAGGTCCGGCCGTTCGGGGTGCGGGGTGAACGCGCTTCGCTGTAAACCAGATACCCCAACGCCAGCGGCGCCATGACTCCGAAGATGATCCACTGCATCGCGTACGAGAGGTAGGGCCCGGACTCCAGCCTCGGCAGTGGCACTGCCTGCAGCACACCGGGCTGCTCGGACACCAGCGTGAAGTAACCGGAGCGCATCGGGATGTCGACGCCGCGCTCCACCGTGTTCGCGTTGATCGCGTACGTCCACCGGTGGTCGTCGTGGCGGAACGTCGACCGCTGCTCGGCGTCGTACTCGTTCGCGCGGATCCGCGCCGTCAACCGCACCGTTCCCTCCGGGGCGGCCGCGTACTCCGGTGCCCTGGTCGACTCCACCGGGCGGATGAATCCGCGGTCCACCAGCACCGTCCCACCGTTCTCCAGCCGGAACGGGGTCAGCACCTCGAAAGCGGGTTCGCCGAGTACGGTGCGCTGCCAGGCCAGTGTCTCGCCCCGGGAAAGGTAGTGACCGGTGAACGTCACCCGTTTCCACTCGGTCGAGGAGCTCGGCGCCTCCTCACGGGGCAGCACATCACGCAACGGCTTGGGCTCCGCCCGCATCGACGCCCGGATCGCGTCGTTGCGCGCCTGCGTCTCGTTGTGCCTGCTGAACTGCCACGGTGCCAACACCGTGAAGCAGAGCGTGGAAAAAACAGCCACCAGCAGGAGCAACGCGAGCCAGCCGGGGCGCAGTAGAAATCCGAAACGCACGGGTCCACGGTAGGCCGGGCGATGGCCGGTGCGCCGCACGGGTCCACCCGGTAGTGGGCCGTTCAGGAAACGTGTCAGAGTGTTCCTGAGCCGTCGCCTTGCGGCGCGGCGTTGACCCCGGTTCCGTCCGGGGTCTTCCCGTGGCGATACCCGTCGCCAGCGTGGCTGGTCTTAGGTGGGTTTCCAGCGGGCGTGTTTTCCGTCCCGACGCAACTCGCCGTGGACGCTGTGAGGCCCGCGAGGTTGCGGGCCGCGTTGAGGTCGCGATCAGCGGTGTGGCCGCAGTGATCGCAGGTGAAGACGCGTTCGGACAGGCGCAGTTTGGCTTTCACCACGCCACAGTCCGAGCAGGTTTTCGAGCTGGGATAGAACCGGTCGGCCACGATCATGTCGCGGCCGTGCCAGGTGGTTTTGTAGTCGAGTTGGTGCCGTAGCTCGCCCATACCCACGTCGGCGATGTGGCGAGCCAACCGGCGGTTGCGTTTCATGCCCTCGACGTTGAGGTTTTCTACCGCGATCGTGTCGTACTCGCGCACGAGTCGGGTGGAGAGCTGGTGCAGCCCGTCTCGACGCGCGTTGGCGACCCGCGTGTGCAACCGGGAGGCCTGTTGCTGCGCCTTGTGCCATCGCTGCGACGGTTTCCGCTTCGTGCGTTTGTCCGGCCCTACGCGCCTGGCGGCTTGCCGTTGTAGCCGGCGAAGTTGGCGTTGCGCACGGTCGAGGTGTTTGGGGTTGGCGATGGTTTCCCCGGTGGACAGCACCGCGAGTTCTTTCACTCCGAGGTCGACACCCACGGTTCCGCCGCGTGTGGCGGGTGCGGGCTCGGTCTTGGTGATCTCCACCGAGAACGACACGTGCCACCGGCCGCGTTGGAACGACACGGTGGTCGACCGGATACGGGCGGTGCCGCGTTCGACGTGCCGGGCGAGTGTGCGGGTGGACTCGTGGGTACGCACCGTGCCAATACGCGGAAGCTTGACATGGCGGCGGTCGGAATCGGACAGCCCGAACGATCCGGTGGTGAACCGGCATGAAGCGCGGTGCCGCTTGGACGTGAACCGGGGGAACCCGACCCCGCGACCGGCGCGCTTGCCGGTGCGGGACTTGTGCCAGTTGTCCAGCGCGGTCGCGAGGTTCGCCAGCCCGGAGGCGTACGCCTCCTTGGAGTTCTCGCTCCACCACGGGGCCGCCTCGTGCTTGGCCGCGTTCCAGGCTTTGCGCAGGCTGTAGGCCGACCAGCTCATCACCGGGGTGAGCTGGTCCTCGGCGACTCCGTAGGAAGCTTCCGCTACCCGCTGGTTCATCACGGCCTTGACTTGCGCGAGCGCCCAGTTGTAGGCGAACCGGGACGCACCGCAATGCGACGACAACATGGCCCGCTGCTGCGGCGTGGGATCGAGAGCGAACTGGTACGCCTGCAACACCGTGGTCATGCTGGGTCACCTCCCTCGTGACGTCTGGCTTGATCACAATATACCATACTTGAGTATGGCTAACTTGGATGACTTGCTCTCCGCCCCACAAGCGGCCGAACTACTCGGGATCAGCGTCAAGACGCTGTACCGCAACTCGTACGTCTACGACGACTTCCCCCAGCCGACCAAGGTCGGACGCACCGTGCTCTACGACCCGGACGAGCTACGCGCCTGGCGCTACGAACACCCACCACGCGAACGCACAATCACACGTTGACACATTCTTCCACAGAACCACCAACAGTCGGAAACCCCGTCTCCCCGCTCAGAACGAGCGCAGTGCTTCCCGCGCGACCGAGTGTGCCTGTCTGGCGAAGCCGCGGCCGAACAACACGCCGTGCACCAGCAGCGGGAACAGCTGGTGTATCCCCACCCGCTCGTGCCAGCCCGGCGCCAGTGGTGTCTCCGCCTCGTAGGCGGCCAGCACCTGATCCAACCGGGGACAGCCGAACAACCGCAGCATCGCCAGATCGGTCTCGCGGTGCCCGCCGTGCGCGGCCGGGTCGATCAACCACACGTGAGTCGTCTCCTCCGGACCTCGTCCCCAGTGCACGTTGCCGCTCCACAGGTCACCGTGCAGCCTGGCGGGCGCCTCGTCGGCACCGGGAAGTTCACCGAGTCGTTCGCAGAGTTCGGTTATCGGCTCCGCCTCCGAGCGGTGCAGCGTGCCCGCGTCCACCAACCGCCGCACGTAGGGTTCCACGCGCAGTGTGCCGTAGAAGGTCGGCCAGTCTGCCACGGGTTCGTTGCGCATCGGGGCCAGCCCGATCCACGCGTCGCGGGGGCCGCCCGGAGGTGGGCAGCCGTGCGCGGTGGCCCCGGCGGCGTGCGTTCGCGCGAGTGCGCGCCCGAACTCCGCCGCCGCCTCGGCCGTGGGAGAGCTCTCGGCCACGTGCTCGGTGATCAGCCACTGCTCGTCCTCGCCGAAGACCTCGGGTACCCGGGCCGCGCCCGCCTCTGCCAGCCACCGCAGCGAGGCCGCCTCCGCACGCAGGGCGTGCGGCATGTTCGGCGGGGCTGCCTTGGCGAACACGCTGCGTCCGTCGTCGAGTCGGACCTCGTAGGCAGCCGAGGCGTCACCACCGCCGAGACGACGAGGCTCCGCCGCTTCGGCACCCGTCAGTTCCGCGACTGCCTCGGCCAACCCCGGATGGCTCATGACATCTCCCTCGATCGGGTTGTCGGGTCGTGATTTCCGGTCAGCTCCGGTCGTTTCCGCTGTCGACCGCTGCGACGAGTGCTCACGACGCCGTCTCGGAGGGGGACGTCGTCCCGGCCGAGGAGGCGGAACCCCGATCTCCCGAACCGGGCAGCCCCAGGCCGGTCCTGACCCGGTCGAGCAGTCCGGGGACAGCGGCCTCGATCATCTCCATCACCCCGTCGAAACCGCGCTCGCCACCGAAGTAGGGGTCCGGCACCTCCGCCCACTCGTCGGACTTCGGGTCGAACGAGCGCAGCAGCCTGACCCGCTCGTTGTCCTGAACCTCGTCCCGGAGCACGCGCAGGTGCCCCGCGTCCATGGCCAGCAGCAGGTCCGCGCCGAGGTGGTGCTCGTCGAGCTGCGCGGCGGTGTGCTCGGTGGGGTAGCCGTGGTCCGCCAGCACCGCGTTGGTGCGCGGATCGGCCGACTCCCCGACGTGCCAGGGGCCGGTGCCCGCGCTGGACACCTCGACCCGGTCGGAGAGTCCGGCACGTCTCAGGTGCTCGCCGAACACCAGCGCTGCCATGGGGGACCGGCAGATGTTGCCGGTGCAGACGAACGAAACGTGGAAGGCCTTGGTGGTGGAATCGAATGTCACATCCCCAGTGTCCCGTCGAACGGCATCGCCCGAGCGTCGGGTTCTTCCTCGTGACGCTTTCCGACGCCCCCCGAGTTCCGGTATCCGGTGGTTCCGGCGGCACCACCGGCGCTGTCCGGCTCGACCCGCGCGGTAGCTAGACTGCCGGGGATGACTCGCCGGGACGACAGGGAGATGCTGCGCCATCACGGAGATGTGGACGCCGCTGGCGAGCTGCTCGACTTCGCGGTCAACGTCCGGCTGCGACAACCCCCGGAGTGGTTGCGCGATCGGCTGATCGCCGCGTTGGACAGGCTGGGCGGTTATCCGTCCGCCGAGGACGACCTCGCGGCCCGGTGCGCGGTGGCTCGACGGCACGACCGTTCTCCCGAGGAAGTGCTGCCCCTGGCCGGGGCGGCGGAGGGATTCGCGTTGTTGCCAACCCTGCGCCCGGAGCTGGCCGCTGTGGTGCATCCCTCGTTCACCGAGCCCGAACTGGCGCTGCGCGACGGTGGCGTCGACGTCACCCGCGTGCCGCTCGATCCGGCCGACGGATACCGACTCCGGCCGGAGGCCGTGCCCGAGCGGGTCGACCTGGTGGTGCTGGGCAACCCCACGAATCCGACCTCGGTGCTGCACCCCGCCGAGACCCTGCGCTCGCTGGCTCGTCCCGGACGGGTCCTGGTCGTGGACGAGGCCTTCGCCGACGCGGTGGTCGACGAGCCGGAATCGTTGGCCGCCGAACGGATCCCCGGACTGCTCGTGCTGCGTTCGCTGACCAAGATGTGGGGACTGCCCGGGCTGCGGGTCGGATACGCGCTGGGAGAGCCGGAACTGCTGCGGCGGTTGACGCACCGCCGCCCGCACTGGCCGGTGAGCACGCTCGGGTTGGAAGCCCTGTTGGCGTGCTGTGAACCCGAGGCCGTCGCCGAGTCGCGACGCGCGGCGGAGCTGCTCGCCCGGTGCCGTGACGAACTGGCGGCCGAGCTCGCCGACATCCCGGGAATTCACGTCGCCCTGCCGGCAGCGGCCCCATTCCTGCTGTTGCGGGTGCCGAACGGTCCCTCGGTACGCGCGGGGCTGCGGCAACACGGCATCGCGGTACGCCGGGCCGACACCTTCCCCGGACTCGACGAGGACCACATCCGGGTGGCCGTGCGTGGTGACGCGGAGAACGCCCGACTGGTCTCCGCGTTGCGGGAAGTCGTCGTGCCACCGGCCTCGCCGGAGCGGGAACGCACCGACGAGGAGCCGGTTGCCACCGTTACCGAAAATCGATCCACGACACGGGAAGCGACTCGATGACCACACGGATCAGGGATGTGCTCGACGTACTCGAAGCCGCCTACCCGCCGAGTTACGCCGAGTCGTGGGATGCGGTGGGGTTGGTCTGCGGCGATCCCGATGCGACCGTGGATCGTGTGCTGTGCTGCGTCGATCCGGTCGAGGAGACCGTCGACGCCGCCGTCGAGCAGGGCGCCCAGCTGCTCGTCTCGCACCATCCGCTGCTGCTGCGCGGGGTGCACGCCCTTCCTGCCGACGATCCCAAGGGCCGCCTGCTGCACCGGCTGATCCGTGCCGGGATCGGGCTGTACTGCGCCCACACCAACGCCGACACGGCCAGCCCCGGCGTTTCCGATGCGCTCGCCGCGCGGCTCGGACTGACCGTCACCGGTCCGCTCAGTCCGCACCGGGAGGGGGCCGAAACCGGGCTGGGCAGGTTGGGAACCCTGCCCGAGCCCGAACCGTTCGAACGATTCGTGCACCGGGTCGCCGACGCGTTGCCCGTGACCTCGTGGGGGGTGCGCGGGGCGGGTGATCCGCACCGTACCGTGCGAAGGGTCGCCGTGTGCGGCGGTTCCGGTGACTCGAATCTGGATGCCGCCGTCGAGGCCGGAGTGGACGCCTACGTCACCGCGGATCTGCGGCACCACCCGGCGGCCGAACACCTCTCGCGTGCCGATGTGCCGGACACGCGTGTTCCCAACCTCGTCGACGTCGCGCACTGGGCCAGTGAGTGGCCCTGGTGCGAGCAGGCAGCCGATGTCCTCGGCGCGGCGTTGCCCGATACTGTCGAAGTCCTCGTCTCCGCGTGCCGCACCGATCCATGGACGGTGCACGCGCACGCCACGGACACCGATACTGGGAGGAAGCCCGAGTGAAAGCCGATCCCGCCGCACAACGCAGGTTGCTCGAAGTCGCCAACGTCGATGCCGAGCTCAACCGCATCAACCACCGCAGGCGGTCGCTTCCGGAGCTGGAACGGATCGGCGCCGCCGAGCGCGAGGTGCGGACCAAGCAGGACGCGTTGGTGGCAGCGCGGACCACACTCGACGATCTGCGCAGCGAGGTCGAGCGGCTGGAGAACGAGGTCGATCAGGTGCGGTCGAGGCAACAGCGCGACCGCCAGATGATGGATTCCACCGGCTCCTCCAAGCAGCTGGAGGACCTGCAGCACGAGATGAGCACCCTCAGCAGGCGCGAGGCCGCGCTGGAGGACGACATGCTGGAGGTCATGGAGCGCCGCGAGGCCCAGGAGGCCGACGTTTCGCACGCCCAGCAGGAGGTCAACACCGCGGAGTCCGAGCTGGAGGACGCGCGGCACGCTCGTGACGAGGCGTTGGCCGACCTGGAAAGTGACGAGGCCAAGCGACTGGCCGAACGGGAGTCGCTGGTCGCGGACATACCGCAGCAGCTTCTGGACCTCTACGAACGGATCAGGCAGCAGCGTGGTTCGGGTGCCGGATATCTGCAGGGGAACAGGTGCGGCGCCTGCCGTCTCGAACTGGACCGGGCGGCGCTCGCCTCGGTGCGGGAGGCCGCGGCGGACGACGTGGTGCGCTGTGAGGAGTGCGGCGCGATCATGGTGCGTACCAAGGAGTCGGGTCAGTGAGCACACGGGTGATCGTCGAGGCCGATGGCGGGTCGCGCGGTAATCCGGGCGCGGCGGGCTACGGAGCGGTGGTTCGCGACGCCGCGGACGGACGTGTGTTGGTCGAACGTTCCGACGGGCTGGGGGAGACGACCAACAACGTCGCCGAGTACCGCGGCATGATCGCCGGGCTGAACGCGGCCCTGGAGCTCGGTGCGGCGGAGGCCGAGATCAGGCTGGACTCCAAACTCGTCGTCGAGCAGATGTCGGGCAGGTGGCGGGTCAAGAACCCGGCGTTGCAACCGTTGGCCGCCGAGGCCCGGCGCCTCGTGTCCCGGTTCACCTCCGCGCGGTTCGAGTGGATTCCACGGGAGCGCAACAAGCACGCCGACCGGCTCGCCAACGAGGCCATGGACCGGCAGGGTGACGGCGCGGACTCGGTGGCCGAGGCCGGATCGACGGTGCCCACCGGGGCGGCGGTGCCGGCCGAACCGACCGAGCCGGCCACGGTGACCGGAACGGCCGCGGTGACTGGAACGGCCGGGACCGATTCCGCACCGAGTGGGGTCGCCAGCTGGAGCGGTGCCGTGGGAGCCCCGACACGGTTGTTGCTGCTGCGGCACGGGCAGTCCCCCATGTCGGTGGACAAGCGCTATTCCGGGCGCGGGGACGTGCCGCTCACCGAGCTTGGGAGGCGACAGGCGCGGGCCGCTGCCGGGCGACTGCTGACGATGGACGAGCTCGTTCCCGGGGAGGGAGCGGTCCCGGTGCTTTCCTCGCCGCTGAGGCGGGCTCGTGGTACCGCCGAGGTGGTGGCCACGGCCATCGGCGGACAGCTGGTGCCGCACGAGGGGTTGGTGGAGACCGACTTCGGTGCCTGGGAGGGACTGACCTTCACGGAGGCGGCACAGCGGTATCCCGAGCTGCATCGCAGCTGGCTCGGTGATCCCGCGGTGACACCACCGGACGGCGAGAGTATGAACGCGGTCTTCGAGCGGATCGACGAGGTGCGGAGCCGGCTGCTGCGGGATTACGCGGGACGAACGATCGTGCTCGTCACCCACGTCACCCCCATCAAGGCGCTGTTACGCATGGCGCTGGGGGCCGGCCCGGAACTGTTCTACCGGCTCCACCTCGATCTGGCATCGCTGTCGGTGGCCGAGTTCTACCCCGACGGGAACGCCTCGGTTCGGTTGGTCAACGACACTTCACACCTCCGTGGAATCTGAATGTTCCGGGCGCCGATCAGAGGGCGAGCTGTTCGTGTGCCAACAGCACGGCGCCGTCGAGCTCGGCATCGCGCAGCGAGCTCGTCACCAGGCGGCAGGCGGAGTGCGGTAGCGAGGAGCACCGCACCGCCTGCTCCATCGGATGCCGCAGCACCTCGCCCGCCCCGGTCACCGCACCTCCGATGACGACCAGGTCCGGGTTCAGCACGTTGCGGAGGTAGGCGATCCCGTGCCCCAGCGCGGTACCCGCACGCCGCAGCGCTGCCACCGCCCCGGCGTCGCCGCTCTCGGCGGCGTCGAGCACGGCGTCGATGTCGCAGTCGGGCGCGAGCGCGGTCGGGGTTCCGGCCTCGGCGGCCTCACGAACCGACCGCAGAATCGCGGGTCGTGAGGCCACGCTCTCCAGGCATCCCGAGTTGCCGCAGGCGCACTGCCGACCGTTGTCCTCCACGCGGCAGTGCCCGATCTCGCCGCCGATTCCGGCGGCTCCCGAGAACAACCGCGAGTCCAGCACCACACCCGCGCCGATGCCCGTGTCGACCATGATCCGGACGAAGTTGGCGACACCGTCGCCCCAGCCGAAGCGTTGTTCCGCCAAGGCTCCGGCGTGTGCCTCGTTGTAGATCACCGCCGGGACGCCGAACAGCTCCTCGACCCACTCCCGAAGCGGCACGTCGTGCCAATCCAGGTTCGGGGCCAGCAGGCAGCGTCCGCTGCGGTGGTCGACCAGCCCGGAGACCGACACCCCGACGGAGGAGATGCGTTCGACGGGAACCCCAGCTCGTTCCGCCGCTTCCCGGACGAGTGGATCCAGCCGGTTCACACCTGTCGCCGCGTCACCGACCGAGCTGGGAGCCGAGGCCTGCGCCAGCGTCCTGCCGAGTGCGTCGGCCACGGCCACCGAACTGTCGCGCACCCCGAGGTGAACACCCACGTAGGCACGCGCGTCCGGGTTGAAGACCACGAGGTTCGGCCTGCGACCGCCCGCGACGGCCGCCTCACCGACTCCGGCCGGGATGAGCAGTTCCTCCTCGAGCAGCGAGTCGATGATCGAGGACACCGAGGGCTTGGTCAGACCGGTCGTGCGGGCCACAGCCGCGCGTGAGCGCGCTTGGCCGTCGCTGAACAGCTCGATCATGTGCTGTCGGTTCAGCTGCCGGACCGTCCGTGGGTCGGCCATGCCGCGAAAACCTCCTCGTACGGCTCGCGGAGCACCACCGGCCGCGAGCGCTGTAGCTCTCGGTGATCGATCGGAACCTGGAGTAACAGTCGTTCACCGTATTGACACGCATTAGTAAGGATACGATCCTTACCAACCATTGCTGGGTCACACTTCCCCTTGAGTGCAATGGAGCATAGATGTCCTTCCATTCCACCACCGGCACCTCGGGTGCCGGATCTCACGCCCGCCCACTGCGCACAGCCCACTTCGCCTCGGTGGCGGCGCTCGGCGGGTTTCTCTTCGGTTACGACACCGCCGTGATCAACGGAGCCGTCACCTCGATTCGGGAAGCCTTCGGAGTCGGTTCGGTCGTCACCGGGCTGGCCGTCGCCATGGCTCTGATCGGGTCGGCCCTCGGTGCCTGGAACGCCGGAACGCTCGCCGACCGGTACGGCCGACTGGTCACGATGCGCACCGCCGCCGTGCTTTTCCTGCTGAGTGCGATCGGTTCCGCCCTGCCGTTCACCGTCTGGGACTTCACGTTCTGGCGGCTCGTCGGCGGCGTCGCGGTCGGTATGGCCTCGGTGATCGCACCGGCCTACATCGCCGAGATCGCCCCGGCCCGGCGCAGGGGACGGCTCGGCACCCTGCAACAACTGGCCATCGTGCTCGGCATCGCGATCTCCCAGGTGGTCAACTGGGCCATCGCGGGTGCGGCCGGGGGCGCCGCGGAGCCACTGCTGGGGCTCGACGCCTGGCAGTGGATGTTGGCGGTGGAGGCGGTTCCCGCGGTTCTCTACGGGGCGCTGGCGTTCACCATCCCGGAATCACCGCGCTACCTGGTCACACGGGGTCACTTCGACCGTGCTCGACAGGTCCTGGACACCACCGAGGAGGGCGACGTCGACGAACGGCTCACCGAGATCCGGGATTCCGTGGTGAACGACCACCGGCCCCGGGTGCGGGATCTGCGTAGCGTGCGCTCCGGGCTGCTGCCGATCGTCTGGATCGGCATCGTCCTGTCCGTGTTACAGCAGTTCGGCGGGATCAACGTCATCTTCTACTACTCGTCGGCGCTGTGGCAGTCGGTCGGTATCGACGAGTCCAGCTCACTGCTGCTGAGCCTGTCCACCCAGATCTTCAACGTGCTGGGAACCGTCATCGCCCTGCTGCTGCTCGACAGGGTCGGAAGACGCCCGTTGCTGCTGACCGGTTCGGTGGGCATGACGATCATGCTGGGGCTGGCGACGTTCGCCTTCAGCCACGCGAACACCGTGGACGGCGAACCGAACCTGGCCAACCCGTACGGGCCGATGGCGCTGGTCGCCGCGCACGTTTTCGTGTTCTTCTTCGCCATCTCGTGGGGTCCGGTCGTGTGGGTACTGCTGGGTGAGATGTTCCCGAACCGGTTCCGCGCCCCGGCGCTGGCGGTCGCCGCGGCCGCCCAGTGGTTGGCCAACTTCCTCGTCACCGCCACTTTCCCGCCGCTGTCCGACATCAGCCTGTCGATGACCTACCTCGGGTACACCGCGTTCGCGGCCGTGTCGGTGTGGTTCGTGATCAAGTGGATACCCGAAACCAAGGGACGGACACTCGAGGACATGGATCGCACCACCGTGTCGTCGCGGGCCTGAACGACCGGGCCGACCGGCGGTCGGCGGAGTCGTCGGTCCGCCGGGGTCCTCCCGCCTCCGCCCCCGCGAGCGGCACCCGATGTGGCGGGTGCCGCTCGCCCTCGCCACCACTCGCGAGCGAGGGCGGACGGGAGGTTCCGCCAATCGGACACCTGGGGCGAACGGGGCGAGCGACTCCTACTAGAATGAGAACGTGGACGAGTCGACCGGGCGGCCGCGACGGGGTTCGGCCCCGTCGAGGAAAGTCCGGACTCCACAGGGCAGGGTGGTTGCTAACGGCAACCAGGGGTGACCCTCGGGAAAGTGCCACAGAAAGTGAACCGCCCGGCCGTACCGTTCGGTCGGGTAAGGGTGAAAGGGTGGTGTAAGAGACCACCAGCGTCCCCGGTGACGGGGACGGCTCGGTAAACCCCACCCGGAGCAAGGTCAAGAGGGCACCGTTGTCGGTGTCTGCGCGAGTGTTCGAGGGCGGCCCGTCCGAGACTCGCGGGTAGACCGCTGGAGCTCGTCGGTAACGGCGGGCCTAGATGGATGGTCGCCACGCGGGAACGCCTCGGGTGTTCTCCGCGTACAGGATCCGGCTTACAGGTCGACTCGTCCGCTTTCCCCGGGCGGTGTTCCCGCACCGCCCCCTCCCCCTGGCAGTGTTTCTTCCGGGCCGAACGCCCGTTGCTTGGTATTCCGCCGGTGCTTCCGGTGCTCCGGCGAAGAGTCCTTACACCGATCTCGATCGCGGTCCGATCACTCGTTGGTTCCAACGCGCCGGTTTTACGGGATGAGGAGCCGAGGTGGCGTGGTAACCAGTCGATGTCGAGCCACCCGGAGCGAGAGCAGGCGAAACGTTTAGTCGATCCGCCTTCGCGAAGGGTGGATCGACGACGTACCGCTGCCGCTTGCCGCCGTCTCCCGTAGGGGGCGGCGACCAACCCGGGCAGCGGAATCCAGTCCCGCCCGTGAAATTGGGAGATCGGCTTGGCAGCAGGGTATGTCTTCGCCTCGGACGACCGGCTCACCGCGGCCCATCTCGGTGCCTTGGACAGGGCCTTCGACCACATCAGCGTCCGACGGTTGCTCGACTGCGGTGTACGGGAGGGCTGGCGGTGTCTCGACGTGGGAGCCGGGAGCGGTTCGCTGGCCGTGTGGTTGGCGGGCAGGGTCGGTCGGCGCGGCGAAGTCGTCGCCACCGATGTGGATCTCCGTGGGTTGCGGCACGTGTCCGCGAGGAACCTGCGAGTCGTCGAGCACGACCTCACCGTGGACCGACTCGCCGAGGGCGGTTACGACCTGGTGCACGGCAGGTTGCTGCTGATCCTGCTCGAAGGACGACGCGAACTCCTGCGGCACCTCGCGGGAGCGCTCAAGCCCGGTGGGGTTCTGCTGCTCGAGGACTTCGACGTCGAGGGCGCGGGAGCCGTTTGCGCTCCCACCGAGGTGGACGCTGAGGTCTTCGACCGCGTGTTGTGGTCCTATCTGGACGCCATGTCCGCCGTGGGGGTCGACATACACTGGGGACGACACCTCTACGGCGAGCTGTGTCGGACGGAACTACGCCGGATCGATTCCACGGCGACCGCCGAGGTGTGGCGGGGTGGTTCGCCCGGATGTGAGCTGATCCGGGCCAATTTCACCCAGCTCCGGAACCGCGTGCTCGCCGACGAGCGGGTCGACCTCGCCGATTGGCGACACGCCATGCGACTGCTGACGGACCGGCGTTTCGCGATGCGCGGGTTTCTGCTCGTCGGTAATTCCGGGATTCGGTGAATCGTGCTCGTTCTCCGCCGCTGTCAATCGAGCGGGGACCACGTGCGACGATGATCGACACTGGCTTCACGGAAGTGTGATGTGAGATCCGGCATCATCGGTGTGAGCGCCGAGTGATCACCGGGGCCGTTGTCGGAGTTCCGCCAGTCACGAAAGGATGGTCCTCGGTTGGCCACTGTCGAACCTTCCACTCGGGACGGAACACGGCTCGGCGTGGACGAACGGGTGAATCCCCGCCGGATCGTGCGACACGAAATTGCGCCGTACGAGTGGTTTTCAGGGTCGGCGGGCATGCTGTAAGAGTGACACGTTCGACGCCACACCCGGTGGGCGCTACCACTACTTCCGGGACACGTGCCATGTTCTACTCGATACCGCGTGCCGGGCATCCCCCGGTTTGTCGAAAAAAGCCGACAACCGCTCGTACACAGAGGTAACAATGACCGCCGTGCCACTAGCAGCCCTGGACCCGATCGCAGTGTTCGTCATGACGAGGTCGCCGGTCACGGTGCTCGCCCAGACGGATCTGAACACCGACGGCATCCGGGCATGGATTCTCAACAATCTGCTCCCGCTGCTGCTGTTGACCGTGGCACTGCTGCTGCTGTGGCTGGGTGGCGGCAAGGGCGACAACGCGGGTGTGATGCGCCGCGTCGGCGGCGTCTTCGTCGCACTGGCGATCATCGGACTCGCGGTCAGCGGTACCGGTGTGGACATCGGAACCTTCATAGCCGGCCTGTTCAGCACCAGCGGTGGGTAACGACCGAGAGCTCGGTCCGATGGGCAGGTGGCAAGGATATGCAGGTACGTACCGACGACGACATCTACCGGGTGGATGCCGTTTGGCTGGGCCCTCCGAAAGCGACCTTCCCGTGGCGTGCCCGCTACGTCGCCTGGGGCGTGGGGATCCTGGTCTTTCTGCTGGTGCTCGCCGCGGAACGTCGGATGAACATCGGCTTCGGTTTCTTCTCCACGGCGTGGGCCGTGGTCATCACGATCGCGCTGACTCGGCTGATCTGCTCCCGAATCAGTCACGAACGACCGCTGAGCGCCGTGATGGTGATGTGGTTGCGTGAACTGACTGCGCCGCGCCGTTCCCTGAAGGGCAGGGGAGGAGCCGCGAGCGCCGCAGCCGTGCGGGTCAGTCCACAACGTCCTCGCCCCGCGCGGTCCAAACAGTCCGGACGTGGGAAACGAGCCGCCCGCCGGAACCGGGCCTCCGCCGGGTCCGCGCCCGCCCGACCCGTTCGGCAGGGCGAGGCCCCCCGGTCCGGGCGCGAGGTCCGGCCGCCGCGTGATCGGTCCGGTTCCGCCGGACGAGCCAGTGCCCCCAACAGTCGTGTGCGTAGCAAGGAGGTTCGCGGTGTTCGGTCGCGGGCGAGGTCGTGAGAACGATTCCAAGCGGGCCTCGGGACAGCAGTACCGTGCCGCGCCGCAGAAGGCGTCGAAGACCGGACGGCGGGGCAAGGGCAAGGACCGCAAACCTTCCGGGGAACAGTCCCTGCCCAGCTACACGCCGTCGATAGCGGCCCGCTCCATCGACGGTCACCTGCTGCGTACCGGCCAGGACGTGTTCGCCTGGTACCGGCTCTCCCCGCAGCGCTGGTCGTTCAGGTCCGATTCGCAGCGGCAGGACCTCATCGCCGCCATCGCCGGGCAGTACGCCGAGTTGCAGGGACGTTGGCTGCACCTGCGCGTGACGAACCGGCCCTATCCGATCCGGATGTGGGCCGAGGCGCACGTACGTAACGCGCACAACCCGATGCCCGATGTAGCGGGTGCGTTGAGCTTCGACGACTACATGGTCGGGGAACAGCAGCAGCTCATGGGACGCTCGATGGCCGAGAAGGAGGTCTACCTGGGGGTGCAGGTCCAGACCCGCAACGTGGTCGACCGCGCGGTCGAGCGAGCCGCGCCGTTGCTGCGTCGAGTGTTCCCGGAGGCCGTCGACGCCGAACTGGTCGCCCTGGACAGCGAGATCGAACACCTGGATCAGGTGATCGGCTCGGCGGGGCTGGACGGCAGACCGGTCACCGCCGAGGAAGTCTCCTGGTTGATGCACCGCTCGTGCTCGCTCGGGCTGCCGGCCCCGCGCAACCTGCCCGCGACTCCGAGCAGCGACTGGCAACCCGAGGACCTGGCCTCCTTCACCGACGCCGCCGACATGCACCAGGAGCCCTACGCCCCCACGGTCACCGTCCGGGGGCGCACCGGCTCCAACGCCGGTGTGAGCAGACAGGTGGCGGTGCTGACCCTCGGCCAGACGCACGGACTGCAGATCCCCGAAGTGGACGATCCCTGGCTGCAGCACTCCGACCGGCTGCCCGCTCCGGTCGAGTGGTCCGCCCGCATCTACGTCCGTCGACCGGAGGACGTCGGTGGGGAGCTGCAGCGCCAGATGAACAAGGTGCGCTCCCAAGTGCGCCACTACACCGAGGAACACGGCCTGGAACCGCCCACCTCGCTCTCCCGGCAGGCGGGCAGGGTGCTGGAGATCGACGACGAGATGACCTCCGGCTTCACCGCGTTGGCCACCCGGGTGCGTTCCTGGTGGCGCATGTCGGTTTCCGGGCCGACCGAGCGTGACGCGCTGCGGCTCGCCCAGCAGTTGCTCGATCTCTACAAACCCAAGGTGGCGATTGAGCACCCCGAGGCCCAGTACGCCATGGCGCGGGAGTTCATCCCCGGTGAGCCGCTCGCCTCGGGGGCCTACATGCGTCGCGGCTCCGTGGTGTGGGCCGCCTCCTCGGTGCCGCAGGCCACCGCCGAGGTGGGGGACCGCAGGGGAGTGCTGCTGGGCGAGACCTGCACCGCCACGCGGCGCCCGGTGGCCTGGGACCCGTGGATGGCGCAGGAGGTGCGCGACGCCTCCGGGCTGACCGCCATGGTCGCCGGTCTCGGCGGCGGCAAGTCCTTCCTCGGCGGCGGTTTGGTGTACAAGACGCTGCGTGCCGGGGCGTACTGGACGTTGCTGGACCCGTCCGGTCCGCTGGCCGAGCTGTGCGAACTGCCCGAACTGCGGCCCTACGCGCGTCCGATCAACCTGCTCAACGCGCAACCGGGCATCCTCAATCCGTACCGGGTCGTCGCCGAGCCCGAGCTGGAGCACTTCGTGGACGAGGAGGACCCGGAGCGCAGCTGGCGGCGGGAACGCGCGCTGGCCGCGGCCACCAGACGCCGACTGGTGCTCGACGTGCTCACCGGCCTGCTGCCCTACGACGTCGCCCGGATGCCGCAGACCCGCATCGTGCTGCTGCGCGCGGTCCGGGCCGTCGGCGGTAGGCCCGACGCGCACCCAGGTATGGTGTTCGAGGCGCTGCGCAGGGATGCCAGTGAGCACCACGAGCACGCCGTGGTGGTCGCGGACTTCCTCGACGAGGTCCGCGAACGCATGTCGTTGCTGATCCCGGAAGCCGACGCCGATCCCTACTCGCAGCGCAGGGAGGACCGGCTGACCGTGCTCACCATGGCCGGGTTGACCCTTCCCAAGGACGGCGTCGGCCGCGAGCACTGGACCGACAGCGAGGCCCTGGGGGTCCAACTGCTCAACCTGGCCGCGTGGCTGACCCAACGCACCGTCTACGAGCGTCCGAAGGAGGAACGCAAGGGAGTCTGGATCGACGAGGCGTTCTTCCTGTCCGAGGTTCCCACCGGACGGGTGCTGATGAACCGCTTCGCCCGTGACTCCCGGAAGTGGAACGTGCGTGTGCTGCTGTCCAGCCAGATCCCCGACGACTTCCTGCGCATCCAGGGTTTCGTGTCGCTGTTGGACTCGGTGTTCATCGGCAGGCTCGACGACGAGCAGGCCCAGTCCGACGCGCTGCGACTGCTGAAGGTTCCGGTCGACGCGGGTTACGAACAGGTCGTCTCCGCGCTGGGGCGCCGCCCCGGACCGTCGCGCAACAGCACCGAACGGGACCGTTCGCCGCGGCAGTTCATCTTCGGTGACGGCGACGGCGGCGTGGAACGCATCAGGATCGACTTCAGCGGTCCGCACCTGCAGCACCTGCGCGACTCGCTGGACACCACGCCGGTGGCGGAGGAGTCCGAGGAGAACACCTCGGGTGGCAACGATGCGCTGACGCCGAACTCCGACTCGATCGCCGAGATCGGCGGTGCCGACTCCGAGGAAGAACCGGTCTCGGAGGAGAGCGAGGAGCTGCTGGAGGACTTCGCCGAGTGGGAGCTCACCGCTGCCGGGGTGGGGCGCGACGACCATCAGACCGAGTCCGACGAGGAGCCCGGGAGCAGTAACGGTTACCGGGGCGGGGACCGAGCACGAGGTGTTACCTGATCGTGTGGTTGCTGTTGATCCTGGCGGTGGCGACCACGGCGGTGGTCGCCGGACTCCGACGTGCGGGACGCGGTTCCGGTCGCTTCCCGGTTCCCCGCCGTGGCCGTCGCGGTGCGTTGACGATCGTGATCGCGCTGCTGGGACTGCAGGCCCTGGCCGGCGCTCCCGCCCACGCGCAGCCGTTGGACTGCACCGAACCCCCGACACCGGGACGTCCCGGCACCGGCATGGTCGGCGCGCTGGACCCGGCGCCCATCGGCGTGGGACAGAGTGGCAGCGCCTACGACAAGTACGGCTACGCCGGGCAGGTCTGGCACACCTACGACCTCGGTTGCGGGCCGCAGGGGGTCAGCAACCCCAACGCGATGGTCGACACCTGGATCGGCAACCAGCTGTTCAACGTCGCCAAGAACCTGGTGGGCGTGACCAACGCGCTGCACTACTCGCTGCTGTCCGGCGATCTCATGGAACCGCTGGACGACATGATCGCCGAGGCCACCGTGGCGCTGTACGACAGCGTGTTCACCCCCTGGTTCGGGGTGGTCGCGGTGATACTCGCCGTGCTGCTGTTCCGCTACATCTGGCGGGGTGACCTCGCCAGCATCGGAAAGCGGACAACCTGGGCGCTCGCGGGACTGTGGCTTGCCAGCGCGACCTATCTGACCCCGCTGGTCTACACCCAGGCGCTGGACGACGTCGTGATCACCGGCACCTCCGCTGTGCAGGGCGGCTTTCTGCGCGAGGTCGGCGTCGACGAGCGGGACGGTCTGCCCACCCTGCTGCACGACCAGGTGGTCTACCGAGGATGGTTACGCGGCGAGTTCGGTGATCCCGACTCGGCCAAGGCCGAGGAACTGGGCATGGAGCTGCTCGACGCGCAGGCCTGGACCAAACGGGAGGTGCTGTCCGGCGCCGCCGACGGTTCCGCGCAGGAGAAGCAGCAGCAGTTCGAGGACGTCGCCTCCCGGATGGGCGGGGCCTACGGCTACCTCCAGGGCGTGGACGGCAGCAGGATCGGTGCGGGCATGCTGAGCCTGCTCCAGGCGCTCGCCTACACCACGTTCCAACTACTGGCCAAGGCCGCCATCCTGCTGGCCCAGTTGCTGCTGCGCGTGCTGATCCTGACGGGGCCGCTCATCGGTCTCATCGCGATACTGCACCACGACGTGTTGCGCGGTGTCGGCCGTATCGCGGGTTCCGCGCTGCTCAACGTGGTGGTCATCTCGGCGATGGCGGGTGTGCACACCGTGGTGCTGAACCTGATCTTCGCTCCCCAGAGCGGATTCGCCCTGCTGACCCAGATAGCCCTGGCCGGGCTGCTGACCCTCATCTTCCTGATGATCGGCAAACCGATCCGTCGGATGGGGCAGATGGTCCAGCTCTCGGCCGGTTTCGCGGGCGGGGCGTTGCCCAGTCCTCCCTCGTTGTTCTCCCGATCGCGCGGGGGGCGCTCCGACGGGCAGCAGAGTGGCGCGCAGGACGACTTCTGGGACCGGGTGCGTGCCTCCGGGGGTGAGGAGGACTCCTCCCCGTCGGGCGGCAGCCGCTCCGGACGCGGTCGTCCCGAGTCCGTGGAGCCTCCGGTGACGGCGACCTCCGAACGCATGGATCGACCCGCCTCGCGGCGCGACGGCGGTCAGGAGGGTGCCGTGCCCGGGGCGGCGATCCCGGCCGCACGCGCGGGTGGCACTTCGGCCGAGGACAACTCCGGTGGTGGACAGCAGCGCCCGGGGGCGACGCAACGGGCGACGGGAGCGCTACCCGCTGCCGGGGCCGGTGGCGAGAGCAGCCGCATGGTGGACACCTCTCCGATCAGCGACGGATCGTGGAACGAACGTGACCAGGATCCGGTGGTGGTTCCCTCACGGGTCGGCGGCAGCGGTTCGGTGCGGAGCATGTCGACGGACACGGATCGGCGGCCCGACAACGAGTTCGTCCGGGGGCGACCGGTCAATGTGGTCTATCGCCCCTCGCGTGGGTTGGAGGTCTCCGATGAGTGACGCATCGTTTCGAGAGGGTCGATCCTGATGCCGATCAGAACACACCGCGGCCGTGCCGCCGTATACCGCAGGTTATGGGGCTGGCCGCTGCGTTCCCCCAAACACCTGATCATGGCGTTGGTGCTGCTGGTCGCGCTGGTCAGCGTCGTCGGGCTGCTGCTCCCCGAGATCTCCTCGCGGGGTGGCGCCGCGCCTCGCACCGACGGCGATTCCGTCGACTACACCGTCGACAACGGCACGCGGGAGAGTGCCTCCGAGGGCTCCGACGAGAGCACCGGCCGGGAGGAGCTCGGTGGAGCTCCGCCGACGATCTCCGTGCCCACCGTCACGGTGGAGTCCACCGCGCCCGATCCGGCGGGCATCGACGTGGCGCGTTCCTGGGTGACGAACTGGGTGCGTCACTCCACCGGTGAGCAGCGGCAGCAGTGGCTCGACCGGTTGCGGCCCCACACCACCCCCGAGTTCATCGGTGTGCTGGAGACCGTCGAACCCGCCAACGTGCCCGCCACCGAACTGACGGGCGAGTTGCGAACCCAACAGTCGACGAAGAACTCCATGCGGGTACTGGCGCCCACTGACGGGCCCACGCTGCGGTTGCACGTGGTCCGGGCGGAGCAGGGCTGGCGCGTTGCCGGTTACGACAGGGTGGACTGATATGCGCAAGATCGCTGTTGTCCTGGTGCTGCTCACCGGTTTCGGGGGGCTGATCGGTGTCGGTGCCGTCACCGGCCTGCTGGCCGGCATGGGAGGAGGCGGCGGCAACTCCACCTGGTCGGGTTGCAGCACCGCGTTGGCGACCTCGGGAAACTCCGCCCAGCGCGGGCAGCGCATGGCCGCCCGGCTCGAACGCGAACAGCGCAGGATAGCCACTCGGATCATCGAGATCGGCAAGCAGCGCGAGTTGCCGCCGCGCGCCTGGCAGATCGCTATCCAGGCGGGCAAGACGGAGTCGAACCTGCGCAATCTCGACTACGGGCACGCCGATTCGTTGGGCGTGTTCCAGATGCGGCCCTCGATGAACTGGGGGACCCCGCGGCAGGTGACCGATCTCGGGTACGCGATCAACAAGTTCTACGACGTACTGCTCGACGTCGAGGGCTGGAAGCGGATGCGGCCCGGTGCCGCGGCACAGGCGGTGGAGCGTTCGGCGTTTCCCGACCGCTACCACGAGGCCGAGGCCATGGCGGCACACCTGGTCAGCAACCAGGGTGACGTCGCCGCGCTGAGCGGCTGCGACGAGATGCCGAACACCGGTTCCCTGGTCCGCGAGGCGATCGACTACGCCAAGCGGCAGCTCGGCGCCCCCTACGAGTGGGCGGCCGAGGGGCCGGACACGTTCGACTGCTCCGGTCTGACGCAGCAGGCGTACGCCGCCGCAGGGGTGCAGATCCCGCGGGTCTCGCAGGACCAGTACGACAGTGGCGGAGCCAAGGTGGAACTGTCCCAGGCGAGGGCCGGGGACCTGGTGTTCTGGGGAACCGGGCGACAGTCGACCGACGTGCACCACGTGGCGCTCTACCTCGGTGACAGCAAGGTGCTGCACGCTCCGCAGCCCGGCGAGGAAGTCCAGATCGCCAAGCTCTGGGACGGCGGCGAGCTGTTGCCGACGGCGGTGCGGCCCACGCTTTCCAGGTCGCGGTGAACTGTCGTGAGCGATCCCCGAACGACAGCACCGGCAGGTGAGACGGGCACTCGGACGCGATCGCGCCGAGAATGTCCAGGTCGGTCGAACGGTGACCGAAACGGTTCGCCGCACGCTCCAGGAGGAACAGCATGTTCACCCCCGACCCGATTCCACGGCCCAACGGTCCGCCCGCTTCCAGCACTCCGCTGGGGGACTACCTCTCCGAAGAGCACCACGGCGTCGATCAGGCCTATGCCGTGCTGCCGCGTTCGCTGGCCGAGTCCATGCCGCTGCCCTGGCAGCGGCACATGCGGGAGTTGCTGGCCGAGTTCCACCAGGCGTTCGGACATCTGAAATGGCCGGTCTACCGCGTCGTACCCACCAGGTACGAGCGACTGGTCGACCTGGACGAGGAGCAACTGGCCGAGATCGGATACACCATGGAGGTCGACGACACCGGCGAACTGGAGTACCGCTCCCGGGACGGCGTGCCGATCGAGCATCCGGAACAGCAGCGCGTCCTCGTGCCCTGCCTGGACCCCATCCCGCGCCGACACGGAGGTTCCCGGGGAAGCACCTGATCCGCCGGGCGGGTGTCGTCGGCCGCGCTCGGCGTCGTGAACGTGACATTCCTGTTCCGGCGTGCCAGGCTCGTGTCATGGACCCGAACAGCTGGTTCTTCTGCTTGAAGCACCGACGAGTCGAAGCGCCGGGTGAAGTGTGCCGTTCGCTCAACCGTCTCGGTCCATATCCTGATCGCGCTTCGGCCGAACACGCGCTGGAACTGGCAAGGCAGCGCACCGAAGCGGCGGACGAGGCCGATCTGCGTTGGGAACAGCAGCCAGGGGCCGAGGGGCGCCCAGGGGCCGAGGAGCGCTGAGTACCGATGGCAGCGGCGCGGACCTCCCAGCGGATCGATTCCGCCGCTGCTGCAGAATCGGAGAACCCGGACGCCGGGGAAGTGGCCCCTGAAGAGGCCGTGGTTCCTGTCGGGACGGCTTTCGCCGGTATCCGCCGCGAGTTCGGTCTGCCCGGCGAGTTCCCTACCGCCGCCCTGGCGGAGGCGGAGCAGGCCGTGGCCGAGCCGCTGTCTTCCGCCGAACGCACCGACGCGACGGGTTTGCCGCTGGTGACCGTCGATCCCGAGGGCTCCAAGGATCTCGACCAGGCAGTGCTGCTGCGGCGGCGGGGGCGCCGCGGTTTCCGGGTGCACTACGCGATCGCCGACACGGCCGCCTTCGTTGCCCCTGGCGGCGCGTTGGACCGGGAGACGTTCCGCCGTGGCCAGACCCTCTACCTGCCGGACGGCAATATTCCGCTGCACCCGCCGTTGCTTTCCGAGGGAGCGGCCAGCCTGCTGCCCGAGCAGGTCAGACCGGCCGTGCTCTGGACCGTCGATCTCGACAGCCACGGTGCCCCGATAAGAGTCGACGTTCGCCGCGCCGTGGTCCGTTCCGTGGCGGCGCTGGACTACCGGGGGCTGCTGCGGTCCTTCGAGGCGGGCGAACCGCACCCGGCGGTGGAGCTGTTACCGGAAGTCGGCCTGCTGCGTAGGGAGCAGACGACGCACCGTGGGGCGATCGAGCTCGGACTCCCGGAACAACGGGTGGAGTTCTCGGACAGTTCCGGCTGGCGACTGGGTCTGCGTCCCCGGATGTGGCTCGAGGCGTTCAACGCCGAGATCTCCCTGCTCACCGGCATGTGCGCTGCCGAGATCATGCTCGCGGCCGGGGTGGGGGTGCTGCGCACGGTGCCCGACCCCGATGAGGAGGCCGTGCTGGGGCTGCGGCGTTCGGCGGAACGTCTCGGGGTGTACTGGCCTCCGGAGCAGTCACCCGCGGAGTTCCTGTCGGCTCTGGAACCGTCGCGTCCGGAGTCGTTGGCCCTGCACGTGGCTGGGACCCGACTGCTGCGCGGCGCGGGATACACCGCCTTTCGGGACGGGAAACCGGCTGTGGTCGGTCACGCGGGGATCGGTGCCGCCTACGCGCACGTCACGGCTCCGCTGCGACGGCTGGTGGACAGATTGTGCACCGAGATCTGTCTCGCCGTGGTCGCCGGACGGCCCGTGCCGGAATGGGTTCGGGAGGGCATCGTGGAGCTTCCCTCGGCGATGGGAAATTCCGACCGGCTGGCCTCGCGCGTGGAACGGGCGTGCATCGCGCAGGTGCAGGCGTGGGAACTCGCGGATCGGCTCGGTGAGGTCTTCACGGCGACCGTGCTGCGCACCGACGGCGAGGCGGGTACGGGCGAGGTGTTCGTGCCCGAGCCGCCGGTGATAGCGCGTTGCCGCGGTGCCGAACTGGTTCGCGGTCAGCGGGTTTCCGTACGGCTCGTCGACGTCGACTCGGCTCATCGCGAGGTCCTTTTCGAACTCGCCGACGCTCCCTCCGGCTGATTCCGGGTGGCACCCTCGCATCGCCCCGTTCCGAGTCGGCCCGCCCGTTGCCGGACGAACTTCCGTCCGCGTTCGCGAACACGCCGTGCCGGTGGGACGCTTTTGGTTACCGTCGGGTAATAAAGTGTGCTGGCACGTGATCGGAGTCGATAGGAGTAATGGTGGTTGACGTTCGGGAACTGACCGTCGGAGTGCTGGGCGGTACCGGCGCGCAGGGCAAGGGGCTGGCCATCCGGTGGGCCCAGGCGGGGTTGAAGGTGTTGATCGGTTCCAGGTCGGCGGACCGGGCCGCCGAGGCGGCCGAGGAGATCGCCACCACCAGCGGCGGTTCGGTGCAGGGAAGGAGCAACTCCGACTGCGCCGCCGAGGCCGACGTGGTGCTGGCGGCGCTGCCGTGGGAGGCGCACGCCGACACGCTGCGCGAGTTGCGTTCGGAACTGGCGGGCAAGATCGTGATCGACTGCGTCAATCCGCTCGGTTTCGACAAGAAGGGGCCCTACGCGCTGCCGGTCGAGGAGGGCAGCGCGGCCCAGCAGGCGGAGGCGCTGCTGCCGGACTCCAGGGTCACCGCCGCGTTCCACCACGTCTCGGCCGTGACACTGGCCGACACCGACGTCTCGCACGTGGACCTGGACGTGCTGGTCCTCGGGGACGACCGGGAAGCCACCGATCTCGTCAGGTCGCTGGCCGACGTCATCCCCGGCGTGCGCGGCATCTACGGCGGCAGGCTGCGCAACGCGCACCAGGTGGAGGCGCTGACCGCCAACGTCATCGCGATCAATCGGCGCTACAAGGCGCACGCGGGAGTGCGCATCACCGACGTGTGACCGGGTTCGCCGCGTCCGTCCCCGCGTCGCCGCTTCCCGCTCGACTGGCGACGTCTCGGGACCCGGTCGACAATGCCTCGTGCGAGGACGCGTCCGGCGGCGTGCGCTCGGCCCGGCTCAACACGCTCGCCCGGGGCCGAGCGAGGCCCCGGGCGGTGTGGCTCGGTTCGACCGGACGAGCGCGAGGGGCCGAGCGCCCGGGGCCGAGAGCGGGAGACAGCATGAGCGCCGCCGAATTCCCGGCAGAAACGGCCACCACCGGTGAGTGGGTGCGGCAGCGCAACCGGTTCACCGAGCGGGTGACCGCGGACGGGTCGTCGGGTTGGACCGCCCTGCCGGGGCGGTACCACCTGGTGGTGAGTCTGGCCTGTCCCTGGGCGCACCGCTCGTTGATCGTGCGACGGTTGCTGGGGCTGGAGCACGCGATCACGCTCGGCGTCGTCGATCCGCTCCGGGACGAGCGCGGCTGGCGATTCACGCTCGACCCGGAGGGACGTGATCCGGTTACCGGCATCCGATTGCTCTCCGAGGCGTACCTGGCGAGCGATCCGGAGTTCAGCGGGCGCTACACGGTCCCAGCCCTGATCGACGTCGAGTCCGGCACGATCGTCAGCAACGACTACCACCGGCTCACCCTCGACTTCGAGACCGAGTGGCAAGCGCTGCACCGCCCCGGAGCCCCGGATCTCTACCCGGTGGAGCTGCGTACGGAGATCGACGAGATCGACCAGCTCGTCTACCGCGACGTCAACAACGGCGTATACCGCTGCGGTTTCGCCACGTCACAGCGTGCCTACGAGCGGGCCTTCGACGCGCTGTTCCGGCGGCTCGACCAGCTCTCCGAACGGCTCGAACGGCAGCGTTACCTCGTCGGTGGGACGATCACCGAAGCCGACATCAGGCTGTTCACCACACTGGTGCGGTTCGACGCCGTCTACCACGGGCACTTCAAGTGCAATCGGCACAAGCTCACCGAGCTGCCGGTGCTGTGGGCCTACGCCCGCGACCTGTTCCAGACGCCCGGTTTCGGCGAGACGGTGAACTTCGAGCACATCAAGAACCACTACTACCGCACCCACCCGGCGATCGATCCCAACGGGATCGTGCCCGCCGGGCCCGTGTCGGCGGAGTGGCACACCGTTCAGGAAACGTGTAAAAGTGTTCCTGAGCCGTCGTATTGCTACGCGGCCTTGGCCGCACCCGGAGGTGCGGTCTTCCCGTGGCGATACCCCATGCCAGCAGGGCTGGTCTCACCGGAGTTTCCAGCGGGCTTGTTTACCGTCCCGGCGCAACTCTCCGTGGACGCCGCCGTAGCGGACACTCGAAAGACCTCGACACGGCTTGGTTTTCACCACCCCGAACTCCTTCAATACGGACAGTATCACACTGTCCTACATAAAGTTACACAGGGATGGGAACAGTCAACAACCCCGCACGGCAGGGCGGCACTGGGCGGGAGCCCGTTCGGCACGGGCACCCCGCCCGCCGACTGAACCGACCTCCGGGATCGCCCGATGGTCGCCCCCGTGCGGGGAAGGCGCCGACTCGCGTCCCGGCTGGTCAACCACCTCTCGCCCGGGAGAGCGGTTCTCGAATCAGTCGAAGCTGTGCTGGGAGGTGGGGAACTCCCCGTTGCGCACGTCGGAGGCGAACTCGCTCGCGGCCCGCGCCAGCTCGTTCCCGACCTCGGCGTAGCGCTTGACGAAGCGCGGGGTCTGACCGGTGTTGAGCCCGGCCATGTCGGTCCACACCAGCACCTGGGCGTCGCACTCCGGGCCCGCCCCGATTCCCACCGTGGGAATCTCCAGCTCGCCGGTGACCCGCTTCGCGGCGTCCGAGGAGACCATCTCCAGTACCACCGCGAAGGCCCCGGCCTCCTGCAGTGCCCGTGCGTCGGCGAGCAGGTTCTCCACCTGGTCGCCGCGCCCCTGCACGCGGTAACCGCCGAGACCGTGCTCGCTCTGCGGGGTGAACCCGAGGTGGCCCATCACCGGTATCCCGGCGGAGACGAGCGCCTCCACGTGCGAGGCGTAACGCCGCCCGCCTTCCAGCTTGACCGCGTGCGCCCCGGCCTTCATGAACATCACGGCGGTGTGCAGCGCCTGCTCCGGCGACGCCTGGTAGGAACCGAACGGCAGGTCGGCCACCACCAGCGAGTGCTCGGCGGCCCCGGCCACGGCCCGAACCAACGGCAGCAGCTCGTCGACCGTGATGGGCAGCGAGGACTCGTAGCCGTACACGGTGTTGGCCGCCGAGTCACCGACCAGCAACACCGGGATGCCCGCCTGGTCGAAGATCCGCGCGGTGTAGGTGTCGTAGGAGGTCAGCATCGCCCACGCCTCGCCACGACGTTTGTACTCGCGCAGGTGGTGGATGCGGGTCCTGCGACGCGGCGCGGTAGCACCGTAGGGGGCCGAGGTCTCGGCACCGGCGGCGTTGCCGGTGGCGGTGTGTACCCCGGCGGCGCTCGGGGTGTTCTGTTCGGACATGTTCATCCTCTTCCTCGCGGCCCGCACTGCGGGTCCACGGGCTCGTAACGGATGCTTGTCCCCCAACAGTGGCACGGTTGCCGTTCCGGTTCGACAACTTCTGGCGCACGTCACACCGGTCCGCCGCTATTCCGGCGCGGAGCGGTTTTCCCGGGCGGCGAAACTCGTTGACTTCCAGCACGCTCGAAGTGTGACTTTCGATGACATGACGACGATCGAAGCGCTACATCTCGATATCGACGAGTGGGACGTCGCCACCGTGTCGGTGGACGACTACCTGATCAGGATCGGACAGCCCGAGCCCGCTATCCCCTCGGTAGCGGTGTTGCACGCCCTGCACGAGGCGCACGTGCGCACGATCCCGTTCGAGAACATCGACGTGCTGCTGGGCAGCCATCCCGGGGTCGGGCTGCGGGAGATCCAGCACAAGCTGGTGGGCCGCAATCGTGGCGGCTACTGCTATGAACACGCCCTGCTGTTCGCCGCCGTGCTCGAACGTCTGGGATTCACCGTCTCCCGGCACATGGCCCGGGTGCAGCCGCTGCGTCCCGGTCCCTACAGCCACATGATGCTGCTCGTCTCGTTCGCGGAGGGCGACTACCTGGCAGATGTCGGTTTCGGCGTCGTCCCGACCCCGATCCCGTTGCGGGACGGTGTCGAGGTCGAGCAGTACGGCATCCCGCACCGGCTGAGCCACGACGGCACGTTCTGGCACCTGCAGCACCAAACCGAACGCGGTTGGGAATCGCTGCACGCCTTCCAGCCGCTCCCCAGCAGCCCGGTGGACTACGAGGTGGGCCATCACTACACCTCAACCCACCCGAACTCGCCGTTCGTGGACAAGCCCATAGTGATGCGGCCGGAGCCGGGCAAAACGCGTAAGCTGATCGGCGACGAGCTGCGGGTGGAGCACGTTTCCGGTGAGGTGGAGCGGACCCCTGTTCCCGGTCACGAACTGGGGAAGCGACTGCGTGAGCTCGACATCGAACTCACCGAGCGGGAGCTGTCCGCACTGCGGGCCAAGCTGGGAGTGTGAGCCGAGTTCGACCGCTTCGCGGTACCCCCGAGTGCGCGGCGATTTCGGGAGAAATTGACGCGGGCCGAAGGGAAACGGCACTCCGCTCCGAAGTCACCTGGCCGAGGGGTGCTGGTTCTCCTCCCGGATCCCCTGCCGCAGCCGTGGTTGGAAGCGTTGCAGCCCCTCGTCGACGATCGTGGCGGCCGTCTTGTTCGGTCCGAGCGAGAGCCGGTAGTGCGCTTGGGTCTCCCCGCCTCGAAGGAGGTGTTCCAGTTCCGGGTGGCGTCGCTGGAAGTCGTGCCCGGCGGGGTAGAGGTCCATACGCACCTGTGCCGAGGAGCGGCCGAACCTCGAGGGTGTCCATTTCCGGTGCACCTCGACCCCGGCCAGTTCCTGCCAGCGGATGGTGAAGGGTCGGCCGCGCGGGTCGTGCCAACGGATGCCGGTGTGTTCGAACACCAGTTGCTGCGGTCGGGAAATCACCGGCCACAGCAACGCTATGAGCACGGCCACGGCCACCAGCGCGGCGCCGAAGATCCCGGAGAACACGCGTGCCGCCATCGGACCGTCCACGTTGTTCGTGATGCTCCCGAGCAGCACGAGCACCCCGAACGGTCCCAGAACCAGCGCGCCTACCAGCGCGTTCCTGCGCAGCCGCTTGCCGAGGTCGAACACGGCGGGAGTGATCCCCGGGGCGGCTGAGTTCGGACCGTTCGGTTGTTGTCGCTGGGATGCCACGATTCGGCACCGTAGCGTACCGGTGGGTGTTCCAGCAGGCGTTTTCGGATTTTCGCGGGCGTGACCGGCCGAGTGTCGGACCCGGCCGGAGTTCTCCTGCCCTTGATCAGCCGCGCAGCGCCCGCAGGAAGGCGTTCCACCGGTGCGATCCGAAGGCGAGTGTTGCCGCCGCGCGGTTCTTGGTGTCGCGCACTTCGGTGCCGTGGCCGGTGAAGCGGACTTCGACACAGTTGTTGTTGTTGCCACCGCTGTAGCTGCTGACGAACCAGCCGGAAGCGGTCGGTTTCGTGGACATGCCCGAACTCCTCGAACGGTCCTGATGGGGATCGTTTCGAAGCATGACCTGGCCGCTCGGGATCACGCCATGTTGTCGGGCAGAGTTCGCACGAAGGAGTTCCACTGCCCGCGCTCGAAGGCGAGTGTTCCCGCCGCGCGGTTCTTGGTGTCGCGCACTTCGGTGCTGTGGCCGGTGAAGCGGACTTCGACGCAGCTGTTGTTGCGGGGTCCGCTGTAGCTGCTGATGAACCAATCGGTGATGGAGTGCTCAGCGTTCATGATCAAAATCCTTCCGTAGTCGGGGTGTCCCGATGAGCGAATCCGAAATACCTATGGCTACGCGATGCGATCAAACAGGGTGCGCAGGAACTCTGTCCAGTGGGTACGGGTGAAGCTCAATGTTTCTGCGGTGCGGTTCTTGGTGTCGCGCACTTCGGTGCCCTGGCTTGTGAAGCGGACCTCGACGCAGTTGTTGTTGTTACCACCGCTGTAGCTGCTGACGAACCAGCGCGGGGAGTGCCTTTCAGCCGTGACCATGACCGAGCTCCTTCACATGTCTGGCTATGAAATCCTGCGATTCCTGTGGTCCGAGAGCTATAGCTCGCAGCCTGTCGAAGGCACGCGTACATTCGTCGATGTCTCGCTGCTCGACTACGTAGACACCAGCTCCGATGAATGTCGGCTGATGGACGATGTCCGGAACAGTGTCTCCGAAGCGGAGTATCTCGATAGGACCGCCGAGCAGGGGATGGTCTACGGCATTCAAGGGCACGACTTGAACCACCACATGTGGATGTCGCTCGACCATCGCCAGGAGATGCTCAAGTTGAGATTGGAGGATCCGCTGGCTTCCTATGGGGCGCCGCAAGGCTGCTTCTCCGATTACGAACCATATGAGTGGTGGATTCGTGCGCTCCAGGAGTTCCTGGCGCTCCAGCCGGAAGCGTACGTGAGTTTCGGAGTCTTCTCTGTCAGCATTCGGCGTGATCGCTTCAGCTGAGCGCATCATGGCCCTGATGTAGTCTTCGTGTTGCAGTAGTCCTGGTATAAGCTCACTGTCGGCGTAGTATATCTCGGTCGCGTCCTGCTCATGATCCAACAGACGCCGGAAGGCTCCGGGAAGCCCATCTGAGTAAACCCTCCGAGGCTTGCGTTGGCGAGCTGTTTGTGCCAGGCCTTTGATCTGTTCACGTGAGTCACTCGGCGCGTGGAAGTAGTCCAGTAGCGACTCGATCTCGATGATCTTCAGTGAAGCCTGTCCACGTTCCAGTCTGCTGATGAGGCTCGCGTCGCATTCGATGACGTCTGCTGCTTCTTTCTGGCTCTTGCCTGCGCCTTCTCGGAGTCTGCGTAGCTCTGCTCCGAGCTGCCGTCGCTCGATAGTGGCGCGCGACTGAGCCATACGGTGACCTCCCGCAACATCACCCGTTCAGGTCCTAGGTGAATCACCTAGGACCGTTTATTCTATGTGTGTAACCAACCACACACTGTCCGTCCAACACGGGCAGTCTATCCAGCCGGTGAGGAGAGGATTTCCGTGCGTTTCGGCTACACCCTCGAACACGGACCAGCGTCGCTACCCTTCGGCGCCCACGACCCGCTGATCACCAGCCTCGAAGTGGACACCACGAACCGCGATCCCGAGTCACTGCGAGCGGAACTGCGTGACTGGGCGGTCGCCGAGCTCGCGCACGGCGACTTCGAGTTCGGCCTCTACACCGCCGAGTTCGGGGCCTGGCGTGCCACCAACGGCACCGGCCACTACCTGCGGGTGCTCTACCTGGTCTGGAGCGGCGAGGAGGTGCTCACCTCGTACACCGAGGACAGCCCGGTCAACTTCGCCGGAGTTCGGCTGCTGACCGCGCAGGCCGACGCCTTCGAATCGCTGCTCGCCACCGAACGACGGTCCGAATCCCGCGCCGACCGGCGAACGGCATCCGCTTCGCCCGCCCCGGTGGGATGATGCCGGGAAGCCCCCGATGGGGTTACGGTCGGCGTCGATTTCTCGAGAAATCGCCGCGCCAGTACGGCGGTGTGGCCCCGGCTGTGTCAATTTCTCGCGAAATCGCCGGGACGGTGGCGAGAGCCGTGCGAGAGGTTCCGCCAACCGAGCGCTAAGACAACCGGGGCGAAAGAACCGTCAGGGCCGCGCCTCGCGCCACCGATTGGTCACGGGCAACCGGCGGTCCCGCCCGAACGCCTTCAGCGTGATCTTGGTGCCCGGTGGGTACTGCCTGCGCTTGTGCTCCGCCCGGTCGACCATCCGCAGCACCCGCTCCACCAGCTCGGCGTCGAAACCCTCCAGCAGCAGGTCGTCGTAGCTCTTGTCACCCTCGACGTAACCGTCGAGCACCTCGTCGAGCAGTTCGTACGGCGGCAGCGAGTCCGTGTCCACCTGGCCGGGTCGCAGCTCGGCCGAGGGTTCCTTGGTTATCGAGCTCTCCGGGATCGGCGGCGTCTCACCGCGCTTCTCGGCCTCCGCGTTGCGCCAGCGCGCCAGCCGCCACACCAGCGTCTTGGGCACGTCCTTGATCGGCGCGAACCCGCCGACCGCGTCGCCGTAGATCGTGGAGTAGCCCACCGCCAGCTCCGTCTTGTTGCCCGGGGCCAGCACTAGGTGCCCGTGCTGATTGGACAGCGCCATCAGCGTGATTCCCCGGCAGCGCGCCTGCACGTTCTCCTCGGCCAGTCCGGACAGTCCCAGCTGGTCGACGAACACCCGGACCATGTCCTCGATCGGGTGCACCTCGAAGTGGCAGCCGATCCGCTCGGCCAGCTCGGCCGCGTCGGAACGGGAGTGCTCCGTGGAGTAGTGCGAGGGCAGCGACACCCCGTACAGCCCGTCCGCACCCAGTGCGTCCGCGCTCAGCGCCGCGCACACCGACGAGTCGATACCACCGGAGAAGCCGAAGGCCACCGACTTGAACCCGTTCTTGCGCAGGTAGTCCCGCAGCCCGGTGACCAGCGCCCACCACACCTCGGCCTCCTCGGCCAGCGGCTCGGTGAGCCCCTCGTTCTCCTCGGGCTCGTAGGCGGGCAGCGGATCCGGACTCAGCGTGAGTCGGTCGACGTGGAAGGCGGGCAGCGCGCGCGGGCGGAAGTGCAGCGGTGTTCCCTGCTCGACCGGTTCGGGGGACACATCGGTGGAGGTGTGGCCGCCCGCGCTGAGCTCCAGGTCGCGCACCAGCAGGTGCTCCGCGAACCGAGGGGCGCGACTCAGCAGTTCCCCGTGATTCGTGGCGATCATCGAGTCGCCGTCGAAGACCAGCTCGTCCTGCGCGCCCACCATGTTCACGTAGGCCATCGGCGCCCCGGCCTCGGCGGCGCGGCGCACCACAAGCTGGGTGCGCTCGTGGTCCTTGGCCCGCTGGTACGGCGAGCCGTTGACGCAGACCACCGCGTCCACCCCGACCTTGCCGAGTGCCGCGATCGGTCCGCCGTTCTGCCAGATGTCCTCACAGATGACCACGCCGATGTCGAGGCCGTGGAACCGCACGATCGGCAGGTCGTAGCCGGGGGCGAAGTAGCGCGCCTCGTCGAAGACCCCGTAGTTCGGCAGGTGGTGCTTGAAGTAGGTGCTGACCACCTCGCCGCCGTGCAGCAGCGAAGCCGCGTTGCGCACCCCCTCGTCATCGCGGTCCAGATGCCCCACGATCACCAGCGCCTCGCCGCAGCCCGCGTCCCGCAGCCGCACCGCCAGCGACTCCAACTCGGCGCGGTTGGCCGCCGCGAACGACTTGCGCAGCGCCAGGTCCTCCACCGGATAGCCGGACAGCACCATCTCCGGGAACGCCACGACGTGCGCCCCGCGCGCCACGGCTTCCTCGCTGCGTTCCAGGACCAGCGAACTGTTACCCGCGATATCGCCCACGCAGGGGTTTACCTGGGCCAGAGCTACGCGCAACTGCGGCATGCCCCCATCTTCGCTCAGTGACGCCGCGCACGTTCGCCGGGGCGACCCATCGTGCGGTTCGGTGTCGCGTGTCACGATCCCGCGCATGCTTCGCCCACGAATCGTGGTCGCCGCTGTCGCTCTTCTGGGGGTCACGACGGCGTGCTCGAACACGCAGGATTCACAACAGCAGCACAACGAACCATCCGGTGAGCAGAGCTCCACCGCCGAGCTGCGGGACTACTACCAGCAGTCACTCGACTGGGAGAGCTGCGAGTCCTACACCACCACTCCCCGCACGGAGAAGCTCTTCGGCACCGAGGGGCTGGAATGCGCCCGGCTGACCGTGCCGCTGGACTACGACGAGCCCGACGGCGAGACCGCGAAGATCGGCGTGCTGCGCCGGTCCGCCTCCGACGAGCAGGCGCGCATCGGTTCGTTGGTGTCCAATCCCGGCGGGCCGGGCGCCTCCGGGATGGCCTCGGCCGCCGCGCGGATCTCCAGCGTGAAGGGCACCGAGCTCGGCGAGAAGTTCGACCTGGTCGGCTTCGACCCGCGCGGCGTCGGGGCGAGCACTCCTCGCGTCGAGTGCCTCAACGCCTCGGAGAAGGACACCGCTCGACTGAACTCCGAGGTGATCACCTCCGACGGAGCCGTCGAACGGATCGAGGAGGAGAACCGCCGCTACGCCGAGAAGTGCGCCGAACGCAGCGGTGAGAAGTTGCTGGCCAACGTGGGCACCGCCAGCGTCGCCAGGGACATGGACGTGCTGCGGGCCGCGCTCGGTGACGAGAAACTCACCTATCTCGGTTACTCCTACGGCACGTTGCTCGGCAACGAGTACGCCTCCCGGTTCCCGGACCGCGTCCGGGCAATGGTGCTGGACGGCGCCGTGGCGCCGGGCGAGTGGGACCAGACCGAGACCAACCTGGAACAGGCCGCCGGGTTCCAGCAGGCCTTCGACTCCTTCGCACAGTGGTGCGCCAGGCAGCAGCGCTGCGCGCTGGGCGGCGATCCCGACCGCGCGGTGCGGCGGTTCCACGAGATCACCCGCCCCCTGATCGACAGTCCGGCCGCCACGAGATTCGACGGGAGGAAACTGTCCTACGAGGATGTCGAGACCGGCCTCGTGCAGGCGCTCTACACGAAGCAGTATTGGAAGCCACTCAACGCGGGACTGTCCCGGTTGGCCAATGGCGACGGCTCGGTGCTGCTGCGACTGGCCGACCTCTACCACGGCAGAGCCGAGGACGGTTCCTACTCCAACATGATGGCCGCCCACCAGGCGGTGGTCTGCGTGGACGCCAACCGCATCGGCGGCAGGCAGCAACAGCGCGAACTCAACCGGAAGTACCGCCAGGCCGCCCCCTTCACCGACGACGGTCAGCCGGTCAGCTCCGCCCGCGACCGCTGTGCCTTCTGGCCCGTCCCGGAGACAGGTGACAAGCCGGAGCCCCGACCGGGGAAACTGCCCGCCACGATGGTGATATCGACCACCGGAGACCCGGCCACGCCCTACGAGAACGGGCGAGAGCTCGCCGACGCGCTGGGCGGGAGGCTGCTGACCTACGAGGGTGAGGGGCACACGGTTTTCCTCGGCGACAACGACTGCGTGAACAAGGCAGGGACGCGCTACCTGGTCGATCTGCGGGTTCCCGAGCAGGGCAAGCGCTGCTCGGCCTGATCGAGGTTTTCCGGTCGGGGCCGTGACCGCCCCATCGGAAGCTCCGCACCGACAGTCACGCGCCGAGCCCCCGGTCCGAGCGAGGCTCGGCCACGCTGTCGGTGGGCGTGCCCCACCCACTCGTGACCGAGCGGGTGGGGCACGAACCCGCCCGGACGCTTAGGGTGCGGGCATGGATCGTCAGCAGGAGTTCGTGCTCCGCACTCTGGAAGAACGCGACATCCGCTTCGTGCGGCTGTGGTTCACCGACGTTCTCGGCATTCTCAAATCGGTGGCCATCTCGCCCGCCGAGCTCGAAGGGGCCTTCGCCGAGGGGATCGGTTTCGACGGATCCGCGATCGAGGGGTTCTCCCGCATCTACGAGTCGGACATGGTCGCCAAACCCGATCCGGCGACCTTCCAAGTGCTGCCCTGGGAAACCGCCGACGGCGAACACTACTCGGCGCGGATGTACTGCGACATTACGATGCCGGACGGATCGCCCTGCTGGGCCGACCCCAGGCACGTGCTCCGGCGCACCCTCTCGAAGGCGACCGAGGCCGGGTTCACCTGCTACGTGCATCCGGAGATCGAGTTCTTCCTGCTCAAGGATCTGCCCGTGGACGGCAGCGAACCCGTGGCCGCGGATTCCGGCGGGTACTTCGACCAGGCCAGCCACGACGCCGCCCCGCACTTCCGGCGCAACGCCATCGAGGCGCTGGAGGCGATGGGGATATCCGTCGAGTTCAGCCACCACGAGGGCGCCCCCGGGCAGCAGGAGATCGACCTGCGCTACGCCGACGCCCTGACCATGGCCGACAACGTGATGACCTTCCGGTACACGGTCAAGGAGGTCGCGCTCACCCAGAACGTGCGGGCCTCGTTCATGCCCAAACCGTTCAGTGAGCAACCCGGTTCCGGGATGCACACCCACATCAGCCTGTTCGAGGGCGACCAGAACGCCTTCTACCACCCGGAGAACCCCTACGAGCTCTCCGACACCGGCCGGGCCTTCGTGGCCGGGCTGCTGCGACACGCCAGGGAAATCAGCGCGGTTACCAACCAATGGGTGAATTCCTACAAACGCCTCGTGGTCGGCGGTGAGGCGCCCACGGCGGTCTGCTGGGGCCACGCGAACCGCTCCGCACTGGTGCGGGTGCCGATGTACTCGCCGGGCAAGTCCTCCTCTCGGCGCGTGGAGATGCGCAACCTCGACTCCGCTTGCAACCCCTACCTGGCTTACGCGGCCATCCTCGCCGCGGGGCTGCGCGGCGTGGAGCAGGGCTACGAACTTCCCCCCGCGGCCGAGGACGACGTCTGGTCGCTGACCGAGAGCGAACGCAAGGCCGCCGGGTATCCCAGCCTGCCCCAGAACCTCAACGAGGCGCTGTCCGAGATGGAGAACTCGGAGCTCATGGCGGAGACGCTCGGCGAGCACGTGTTCGACTTCTTCCTGCGCAACAAGCGGGCCGAGTGGAACGCCTATCGCAGCCACGTCACGCCTTACGAGCTTCGCACCCTGATGCCGATGCTGTGATCCGGTCGGGGAGTGCCGACCTCGAAGCCTCGACGGTAGGTTCAGGACTCGTGAACGACCCCCTGGACCACTCCGAATCGAACCAGTGGCCGTCCGCCGATCCCGAAGGGCTCGGTTCGGCGGACGAGTTCGTCGACGAGCCCGCCTGGCCCGCCGAACTGCCGGAGGACGAATCGACTCGGCCCGCCGATGACGGGAACGGGTTCCCCGCCCCGCACGGTTGCACGGTCGCCCGGCACGGTCAGCTCGCCGGGGCGCGGGTGCTGCGTGACTCGTTCCTGCGGTGCCACCCCGGCGGGCGGTTCACGATCCTGCTGCTGGACTTCGACACCGACCTCGAAGCCGACCTGCGGGAGGAGGTCAGCACCCCCGTCGACATCGGTATCGACGATGTCGAGTTCTCCCGGCTGGCCACGGCCTGCGGCGGCGAACCGCTCAACTCGGTCGTGCTCCCCGGCCTGCTCGCCCGCCTGCTGCGCTCCGAACCGCTCGTGCTGTATTTGTCGCCGGTGGTCCGGGTGTTCGGCTCGTTCGGGGAACCGCTCGCCGCGCTCGGCGACGAAGCGCCGTTGGGCCTCGCTCCCCGGGTGATTCGCCCGTTGCCCGCCGACGGGCTGCGTCCCGGGTCGAGGGACCTGGCCCGGGCGGGCTCGTTCGATCCGAACCTGCTCGCGGTAACTCACGGCGCGGAACGGGTGCTCGACGAGTGGGCACAGCGGGTGCGTGCCGAACCGGACGCCGCGGCCGAGTTCTTCGAGGGGCTGCCCGCCATGGTCGAACACCGGGTGCTGCGCGACCCGGGTGTGGGGCTGTCGGTGTACAACGCCGGGCAGCGCGAGCTCGAAACCTCCGACGGTGCGTACACAGTGGATGGTTATCCGCTGCGTACCGTCCACTTTGAGGGGTTCGAACCGCAGCGCCCCTGGTTGTTCTCCGCGGAGTACTCCGATCGCCCCCGGGTGCTGCTCTCCGAATCACCGCCGCTGGCGCAGTTGTGTGCCGGTTACCGAAACGCGCTCGTCTCGCGGGGAATGACGAGCGAACGCGCCTCGCCGTTCGACGAACTGCCCGACGGTACGGTGCTGCCGACTTCGCTGCGCGCCGCGTACCGGGCCCAGTGGCTGTCCGCCGAGTCCTCGGGCGAGCCCGTCGTGCCCAGTCCCTTCGAACCCGCCGGGCCGGAACGTGATCCGTTCGCCGAATTCCTGGAGTGGGCGGGCAGCCCCGCCGACGAGCAACAGCGCGCCGCGGGGTGCTCCCGGTGGGATTTCGCCCTGTGGCAGGACGACCAGGTGCTGCGGCGCGACTATCCACTCCCGTTGACCGACGACGCGGCCGCGTTCCGCGAGTGGTGCGCCGGGGTCGGGGTGGCCAGTGGGCGCGTGCCCGCCCGGTTGGCCCGGAGCAGGGGAACCGACGACTCCGAGATGACCGACCAACTGGGGGTCGCGGTCGTCGGTACCGGACGGCTCGCCGAACTGGTCCGGCTCGCCGTGCGCACCTCCGGCATCCCGAACTCGGACGACGCGCGCTATCCCGTCGTGCTGCGCTGCGATCCCTCGGTGCCCGTACCCGCCGGGCACCACCTCATCGACATCCGGCCGGACGGTGGGGCCGATCCGGCCGACACCACTCCCGCTTCCGGCGAACCCACCGAACTGTGGGCGCTCTCGCAGGCAGGCAGGCACGCGGCGCGCCACGTGGGAGTGCAGGCCCGCGTGCTCGCGCTGCCGTTCCCGGAGCGGGAGCCAACTGAGCCCGCCATTCGGCAGACCGCGCGGGAACGCCTCGGGATCGACCAGGAATTCGTCTTCGCCGCCTTCGCCGACCACGCCGAGGAACACCGCGCGAACGTGCTCGGCCTGGTGACCGCTTTCGGTGCCGCGTTCGGCAGCCGCACCGACGTGCGGCTGGTCGTGGCGGTCAGCGGTGCCGCGGAGCATCCCGAGGCGGCGGAACGCCTGCGGTTGGCCACCACCACCGACCACCGGATCCTGTTGCTGGAGCGGGACGACGCCGAGGAGACGCTCCTGTCGGTCGCCGACTGCGCCGTCTCCCTGCACCGGGCGGACGGCGGTGTCGGCGGCGACCGCTACGCGCTGCGAATGCTGCACGCCGCGGGGTGCGGGATTCCGGTGATCACAGTGGAACAGGGGGCGGTCGGTGAGCTGTTCGGCTCGTCCGGCGCGGTGCTGGTGGGATGCCACGGCAGTGGCGAACCCGACGTGGAGTCCGCCGCTGCCGCGCTGACCTCGGCCGCCGACGACCCCGGTGAACTCCAGCGGTTCGCCGTCGCGGCGGGGGAACGGCTGTCCCGACAGCTCGCCCCGGGCAGGGCGGGTGAACAGCTGCGGGAGCGCGTGGAGGCGGCCTACCGCAACTGGCGGGCCAAGTGGGCACGCGACCAGCACGCCCCCGACGAGGACCCGTTGCGTCCGCTGCTGATCGCCCGTCACGCGCTGCACCGCCCACCGGAAGTGGGGATGGGTGGGCGCAATGCCGTCACACCCGCGTTGCGCAAGGCCGTGCTCAAGGCGTTGGGCCACTACGACGAGCACATTCGCGACATCATTCGCTCATTGCTGGACGGGGTGGAGAAAACCTCCTCCGAACTGCTTCGCAGGCAGCAGGAACGCGCCGACGACCTCGACATCAACGCGGTACGCGCCGAGCTCACGCAACTCGCCCAGCGACAGGAGCAGCTCGGTTCCCGAGTGGCGGGAGCCGACGACAGCACGGTGCAGGCCCGTACCGAACTGGCGGAGCACGACCGCAGGCTGCGCGGGCTGGAGGAAACCGGCGATTCGTTCGGTCAGCGACAGCTCTCCGAGCTCGCCGAGCGCATCGACAGCCTCACCGGGGCGGTGGAGCGGACACTGGACCGGGTCGACCGGCTGGAACAGCGGATCGAGGAGTCGGAGAAGAGCCAGCAGGAACAGCTGGAGAACGGGTTGCGCCGCAGCGCCCTGGACATCGACAACGCGCTGCGCGGTACCGACGCATTGCGTCGCATCGTGCTGCGGGAGCACGAACGCAACAGCGACACGGCACATCTGCCCGGCACTCCCGTGGTGTGCGAGGCGGGACTGCTGCGGCTGCCCGCCGATGACACCGTGATGCTGCCGTGGCTGTCCTCGCACCACCGCTGGGACGCCGAGGTCTCCGCCCTGATCGACTCCCTGCTGGAGCCGGGTGGGGTCTTCCTCGACGTGGGTGCCTACGTCGGTTACCAGGCGGTCCGCGTGCTCGGCAGGCTCAA